>NZ_JBFACN010000013.1:90049-262874 GCF_040640875.1 Streptomyces sp. NPDC021562 | reverse complement strand
CGGGCGGCTGCCCCACACCCCCCGCGGCCGGAGTTGTCCCCATCGCGCAGGGGGCTCCGGGCCGCCCTGTCCCATGACCGCCGTGGTCTGGCCTCACGCTCGCATGGTGACCAGCTTCTGGCCGTTGCCCGCGAGGATCTCGAAGTGCTCGATGGCTCCCGGAGCCATGGCGACCGCTCCTGGGATCGTGGTGCTGGGAGGGTACTCGCCCGCCCGCCAGGTAGCGCCGTCCGCCCTGGCCCCGCCGGGCCCGACCGCCTGCAGCCGACAGGTGATTCCGGCGGGTGCCCCTCCTGCGGAGATCTGCAGAACACTGCCCCAGGCGGAGGGCGAGACCTTCACCGAGGCGGTGACGCCGGTGGTGGGATCGCTCCCGGAGAAGGTGCGCCAGACGGTCGGCGCGGTCGGCCCGGGCGGCCTCGCCTGGCTGCCCACGGATCCGATGGCCGCCAGCCATGTGCCACCGGCCGCTGCCGCGATGAACGTCAGCGAGACTGCGGCGCCGGCCAGTTGCAGACGCCAAGACCTGCGGCGCCTGGCCGCAGCCTGCTGGAGAAGCCTCTCCAGCGCACTCCCCTCCGGGATCTTCGACATCGCGGGCGCGGCGGGGCGTTCGGGGAGCGGGGAGCCCTGCGCGCTTTCGGCTGCCCGTACCACCAGTCGGTCGGTCAGGTCCGTTTCGGCCGCCGGCACCGTACGGCCCGAGGCCTCGGCTTCGGTCACCGTCGCCAGCAGCGCAGGCAACCCCGCCAGCTGGGCGTGTTCGGCCCGGCATTCGTTGCATGCCGCGAGGTGGGCGCGCACCTGTTCCGCTTCCGCCGAGGGCAGCGTGCCCAGGACGTAACCTCCCAACGCCAGCCGGAGGGCGTCGTGCTCCGCACTCATGGTCGCCGCCTCCTGCCCGCCACGGTCATGGCTCGATCCCCCGTTCCTGCAGCGCCAGCCGCAGGGCGTGCAGGGCGTAGTACGTCCGCGACTTCACTGTGCCCAGCGGGATGCCCAGCACCTGTGCGGCCTCCGCCATGGTCCGGCCCCGGTAGTAGGTCTCCAGCAGGACTGCGCGGTGGTCCGGGGACAGTGACCGGACGGCTTCGGCCACCGCCCAGCTCTGCAGTGCCTGCTCGATCTCGTCCTTGCCCGGCTTCTGCTCGGCGGCGCGCTCCAGCACATCGCCGCCGGCCTCGGCCGGCCTGGACTGCCGGGCTCGGTGGGCGTCGATGACCAGGTGTCGAGCGACCGTACACAGCCAAGCCCGGGCCGGGCCGCGTGCGGGGTCGAACGCGGCGGGATGCTGCCACGCCCGCAGCAGTGTCTCCTGTACCACGTCCTCTGCCCATTGCCAGTCTCCTGAGGTCAGTCGCAGCACGTAGTGGAACAGGGCTCCTGAGTGCTCCGCGTACAGCGTGCGCAGCAGTTCCTCATCCGCGGTCGAAAGGGTCCCTCTACCAGAGACACGGCGCGCGGAGCGATCCGGATCGGTCCTTGGGCCACGTTTTCGGGAACTCCAGGGCATAACACGATCATCAGGCATATGCGCCGCTTTGTCCCGTACGAGCTGCAGCGATCCCATGAAGTCCCACAAAAGGTGCGTATCCATCGAACCGCAGGAGCCATGCCGTCCGTGGAGGCGAACAGGAACCGGCTTGGAACTGGGGTGACCGAAATGCACCAGGCGCCACACACGCTCTGCAGCCCCGACCGGCGTCCAGCACACACCACGCCGATGGCGCTACGCACAGTGATCGGCGGCCGAGCCGGCGCAGTTCCCGTCTCCGTCTGATCAGTGAGGAACGCACACCATGCACGTGAACCTTCGCCCACCAACTCGGCGATCCCGTGCTGCGGCCGGGCTGGCCGTCGCCACCATCGCCACCGCGGGCACGCTGGGGCTCCTCAGCTCATGCGGCCCGTCGCCGCACCCCTCGTCCTCCGGGGCCGGCGCCGTCACGCCCGGTCCGGATCAGCACCAGACCCCCGGGATGCCCGGTGCCACGGGGTCGGGGAAAACGGCGGGCTCCGCTCCCGGCGCCTCCCCGATGCCCAGCATGAGCATGCCCATGAGCAGCTCGAGCACGGACGCGGCGGCCGCGCCGGTCACCGGGAATGCCGTCGCGATCAAAAACTTCGCGTTCTCCCCGGCCAAGCTGAAGGTCAAGGCGGGCACGAAGGTGACGTGGACGAACCAGGACACCGACGCCCACACCGTCACCAGCGCCGGATCGGGCGGCCCCCTGCACTCGGCCGCCCTGGCCACCCACGCCACCTACAGCTACACGTTCACCAAGCCCGGCACCTACGCCTACCTCTGCACCATCCATCCGTTCATGACCGCCACCGTTGAGGTGACCCGATGACCGACTACTACGACCGTCACGACGGAGCACCGGCCTACGACGCCGGCCGGCCTCGAACCGAGCACGGTATGACACGGCGTCAACTCATGCGTCACGCTGGCTGGTTCGGCGGCGCGGTGGTGCTGACCGTGGCCGGCGGAGAGGTGATCAGTCATATCGCGGACTCCCGGGACGCCAACGCCGTGGCTGCCGCCGGGGCCGTCGCCCCGGGAAGCGGCGCGCTGCGGTTCGTGCAGGTCTCCGACAGCCATATCGGGTTCCAGGGCCCGGCGAACATGGACGTGGCCGGCTCATTCAACGAAGCGATCAACCAGGTCAACTCACTCGGATTCAGGCCGGACTTCGTCATGCACAGCGGCGACCTGACCCACCTGTCCACGGCCGGGCAGTTCGACCAGGTCAAGCAGATGATGACCGGAATGCAGACGGACCGAGTCTTCACCGTACCGGGCGAACACGACTCCATCGGTGATGCGGGCCGCGCCTACCGGCGGACCTTCGGCATGGGCACGCTCGGCGACGGCTGGTACAGCTTCGACACCCACGGCGTGCACTTCATCGCCCTGGTCAACACCCTGAGCCTGGAGAAACTCGGGCACCTCGGCAACGCGCAGATCGACTTCGTACGCAAAGACCTGGCGGGACTGCCGTCGGACACCCCCGTCGTGGTCTTCAGCCACATCCCGCTGTTCGCCATGTACCCGAAGTGGGGCTGGAGCACCGACGACGCTCTCAAAGTCATCGCCCTCCTGCGCCGCTTCTCCTCCGTCACCTGTCTCAACGGGCACGTCCACCAACTGTTCACCAAGACAGAGGGCAACATCACCTTCCACTCCGCCACCACCACCGCCTACCCGCTGCCCAGACCGGGCCGCGCCCCCGCCCCCACGCCCCAGGTCGTCCCTGCCCGGCAGCTCAAGGACGCACTCGGCATCCGCAGCGTCGGCTACCGCCAAGGCGACCGCGAACTGGCCATCAAGGACCAGAGGCTGGCATGAACACCCAAGGATGCCTCGTCCCCACCCTGCGGGCGGCGACCGCCGCAACCCTGGCCGTGGGCGGATACGTCCACGCCCAGCTCTACGTCGACGGATACCGCTTCATCCACATCATTGGCCCCCTGTTCCTGCTCCAGGCCAGCGCGTCCTTCGCCCTCGCTGTCCTGCTGCTGATCGGGACACCACCCCCGCTGCTGAGGATCTCCGAGGCAGGCGTCGCACTCGGCGCCCTCGGCGGCTTCACCGCTTCGCGCACCGTTGGCGTGTTCGGGTTCACCGAGCGCGGTCTGCAACCGGCACCACAAGCCGTCCTCAGCCTCCTCGCCGAAACCGGCACGCTGCTGCTCCTCGCCATCTGGCAAGTGAGCGCGACCAGACAACGCCGCGCTGCCCGACCGACCGTCAGTACACCGATCCGGAACCGATTCCTCACCCGTACACCACCCAACTGAACCACCACCACGACGGGTCACGTCGGGACCGCAAATCGTTCGGCGAACTCAACGGCCTCGGCGCACTCACCGAGGCCGTTGAACACGCAGTACGTCCAGCAAGGTCGGCGAACAGCCTGCGACCGCAAGCTACCGCCGAACCCGGGGCATCCCCAGTCCGATCCAGGAGATGATCTCGCGCTGGATCTCGTTGTTGCCGCCGCCGAAGGTGAAGATGACCGCCGAGCGGTAGCCGCGTTCCAGGTCGCCGTGGAGGACCGCGCCGGCGGAGCCCTCCTTCAGCGGGCCCGCCGCACCGGCGATCTCCATGAGCCAGGCGTAGGCGTCACGGCGGGCCTCGGAGCCGTAGACCTTGACCGCGGAGGCGTCCTGCGGGGTGAGGGTGCCGTCCTGGACGGCGCTGACCATCTGCCAGTTGAGGAGCTTCATGGCGTCGAGGCGGGTGTGGGTCTGCGCGAGGCGGCGGCGCACCCAGGGCAGGTCGACGACCCGGCGGCCGTCGGCGAGCTTGGTCTCCGTGGCCCAGCGCTGCACGTCGCGCAGGGCACGGATGGCCATGGTGCCGTGTGCGGCGAGGGTGACGCGCTCGTGGTTGAGCTGGTTGGTGATCAGTCGCCAGCCCTGGTTCTCCTCGCCGACCCGGCGGGAGACGGGGACGCGGATGCTCTCGTAGTAGCTGGCGGTGGTGTCGTGGGAGGCGAGGGTGTTGATGAGGGTGCAGGAGTAGCCGGGGTCGGTGGTCGGCACCAGGAGCATGGTGATGCCCTTGTGGGGCGGGGCCTCGGGGTCGGTGCGGGTGGCGAGCCAGACCCAGTCGGCGGTGTCGCCGTTGGTGGTCCAGATCTTCTGGCCGTCGACGACGTACTCGTCGCCGTCCCGGACGGCCCTCGTCCTCAGGGCCGCGAGGTCGGTGCCGGCGTCGGGCTCGCTGTAGCCGATGGCGAAGTCGATCTCACCGGAGAGGATGCGGGGCAGGAAGTACGACTTCTGCTCCTCGGTGCCGAACTGCATGATCGTCGGGCCGACGGTGTTGAGCGCCATCAGGGGGAGCGGGACGCCCGCCTGGGCGGCCTCGTCGAAGAAGATGAACTGTTCCATCGCGGTCAGCCCGCGCCCCCCGTACTCCTCGGGCCACCCCACGCCGAGCCAGCCGTCCGCGCCGAGCCGCCGCAGGGTCTCGCGGTAGAAGCGTTTCTGCGCGGCCGGGTCGGCGTAGCGGGCGTACGCGTTGTCCGGCACCAGGCCGGCGAAGTAGGCGCGCAGTTCGGTGCGCAGCCGCTGCTGCTCGGGCGTGTGGTCGAGGTGCACGGCGCCTCCAGGCTCCCGACGGGCGGTCCTGACGGCGCACACCGTAGAACGTGTTCCAGAAATAGGGAATGGCGGTGCGGCCGTCTCTCACCCGGCGACGGTCAGCCGAGCACCGTGATGAAGTCGGTGCACGCTCTGGCGCACGCCCGGCAGGCTTCCGCACTCTTCTCGGCCCCGGGCTGGGTGTCGAAGGCCTGGGCGCACTCGAGGCAGACCGCCCGGCACCATTCGAGCTGGACGCGCAGGCCGGTCTCGTCCCTGCCGGTCTCCTCGGTCAGCGCCCGGCAGGTCGCGTCGCACACCTCGGCGCACATGATGCCCTTGCGGCGCACCTGTTCCGCCTGGGCGGCCCCACCCGGGTCGAGCACGCCGGCACGCAGCGCGCACGCCCGGGCGCACTCCGCGCAGGCCTGCGCGCACGCGAACCGGTCCTCCAGGAACCGGTACAGGTCCTGCTGGGAAGTCTGCTGTGTCACCCGGGCCGGGTAGCCGGGCGGGCGGTGCGGCAAACACCCCGGCGCCCGGCGGTTCCGGCCGGGCCGGGAGCCCGCCACGGCGTCGCGGACCGCGTACGATCAGTCACGCATCACGCCCGGTTCGCACCATTCTGGGTGGGTATCCCCTTGCTATGAGTACGGTATCGATGCAGCAGCTGGCCGCTCCCAGCGGCCTGATGAGTCTCGCGCTCTTCCTGGTGGCCGTGGCCGTGCTGGCGATGCTGGCCGGCGGCTTCTGGCTGGGCAACCGGGTCAAGTACCACGAGTCGGACCGGCCGCGCCCCGAGGAACAGCCGAAGCTGCCACCGGAGGGCCCGGTGCGCGAGGTCCTGGAGAACCGCGAGTCGGAGGAGATCCCGCAGGTCCCCAAGGGCGGCCGCCCGCTCACCCCGTACGAACTGGGCAACCAGCAGACCAGGCCGAGCACGTCGAAGGACCGCCCACGCTGGAGCAAGGGCTCCAGCGGCTCGTTCGGCGGCGGCGGACTCGGCGCCCACTGACCCGGCCCGCTACTCCCCCACGGTCCCCCGGCCCGCGTCGAGACGTCCGACGTGGGCCACGTTCCCGAGGTCCTCGGCGTCCTGGCTCGGCACGGCCGCGAACCAGGCGTCGAGGATCTCCTTGAGCACCGGCTGCGAGGTCAGTCGCAGGCTCAGGGCGAGCACGTTGGCGTCGTTCCAGCGCCGGGCGCCGTCGGCGGTGTAGGCGTCGGCGCACAGGGCCGCGCGCACCCCCGGGACCTTGTTCGCGGCGATCGAGGCACCGGTGCCGGTCCAGCAGCAGACGACCGCCTGGTCCGCGGCGCCGGTGGCCACGTCGCGGGCGGCGGCCTCCGAGCAGACCGCCCAGCGGGGATCGGCCTCCGGGTCGAGCACGCCGTACACGCGCACCTGGTGGCCGCGGCGGCGCACCTCCTCGACGAGGAGGCGGGCGACGGGTTCGTCCATGTCCGAGGAGACCGAGATCTTCACACCCCCGCACGTTACGCGCCGGCCCCGGGAACTTCACCCTCCCCTCGGGGTTTGACAGCGCCGCCCCGCCTCCACCATGCTTCCATTAATTAATTAGCACAAGCATGGTGGAACCGAGGAAGGCGACGTTGATCGACTACCGGATCGACCGTGGCAGCGGTGTACCGGCCTACGTGCAGATCGTCGAGCAGACCGAACGGGCGCTCAGGATGGGCACCCTGCGGGTCGGCGACAAGCTGCCCACGGCCAAGGAGGTGGTGGCGGCCACCGCCATCAACCCCAACACCGTGCTGCGCGCCTACCGCGACCTGGAGCAGGCCGGTCTGGTCGAACTGCGCCGCGGTCTCGGGACCTTCGTGACGCGGTCACTCGCCCGGCCCGACGCGGCGGACGACTCGCCGCTGCGCCGCGAGGCCACCGCTTGGGTGACCCGCGCCCGGGCGGCGGGGCTGGAGCGGGCCGATGTCCTCGCCCTGGTCACGGCCGCCCTGGACGCCTACGACGACCAGCACGACGGCACGGCCCCGGACCACCGGGGCCGGCAGGAGAAGGAGGACGCATGACCGGGCCTGACGCATCGGCCGCGCTGTGCGCCACGGGACTGGGGCTGCGGTACCGCAGACGGGGCGAATGGGCCCTGCGGGACTGCGAGTTCACGGTGCCCCGCGGCCGGGTCACCGCACTCGTCGGACGCAACGGCGCCGGCAAGAGCACCCTGCTGCACCTGGCCGGCGGCCTGCTGCGCCCCGGCGCCGGGGAACTCCGTGTCATGGGCACCGTTCCCGGTACGGCCGAGTCCCGCGCCCGGGTCGCGCTGCTCACCCAGGACAAGCCGCTCTACCCGCGCCTCACCGTGGCGGACACCCTGCTGATGGGCGAGAAGCTGAACTCCACGTGGGACCGGGCAACCGCCGAGCGGATCGTCCGCGAGGGCGGCATCCCGTTCCGCGCCCGGGTCGGCGAACTGTCCCCCGGCCGTCGCACGCGCGTCGCGCTCGCCCTGGCCCTGGGCAAACGGCCCCGGCTCCTGCTTCTCGACGAGCCGTTGGCCGACCTCGACCCGGTGGCACGCGGCGAGATCATGGCCGAGCTGATGGTCGAGGCCGCCGAGCACGCCACGGACATCGTGCTGTCCTCGCACGTCCTGCCGGAACTGGAGGAGACCTGCGACTGGGTCCTGGTCCTGCGGGACGGTCGCGTCGGGGTGTGCGAGGACGCCGACGCGCTGCGCCACAGCCACGCCGTGCTGACCGGGCCCGCCGGCCAGGCCGACGCCCTGGCCGCACAGCACACCGTCGTGCACAGCCGTACCGCCGGCAGACAACTGACCACCCTGATACGGCAGCACGGACCGGTGCACGGTGACTGGCACGTCGCACGCCCCGCTCTGGCGGACGTCCTGGTCGGCTACCTCCGGTCCGGCGCACCGGGGTTCCCCGCCGCCGCTTCCGCCGCACGGACGGGGGCGGCCGCGTGAAGGGCTCCCTCTGGCTCGCATGGCGCCAGCACCGCGTGCCGGCCGGCATCGGCGCGGCAGCGCTGGTGGTCGCCGCGGCGATCGCCTCGTACTACCGCTCGGGCATGCTGGACGCCCTGCACAGCGGCCTGTTCGACCACTGCCCCACCGGGCCGCTGTACTGCACCCGCTCCGGCACCGGCCTGCCCCTGCTGCTGGACATCGAGCCGCTGCAGTACCTCGGGGCGCTGAACATCGCGCTGCCCGTCGTCATCGGCGTCTTCTGGGGCGCCCCCTTGCTGGGCCGCGACCGGGAACTCGGCACCCACCGCATGATCCTCGCCCAGGGCGTGAGCCGGGGCCAGTGGTTCACCTCCCGGTTCACGCTGGCCGCGGTGACCACGACGGCCCTGTCCGGCCTGCTGGCGGGGGTGTTCGCCTGGTGGTGGCGGCCGGCCGCCGACCGGAGCTACGGACTGTTCTGGTACGACGACACGGCCCTGAGCGGTTCGGGCCCCCGCGTCGTGGCGGCCGCCCTGTTCGGCCTGGCGGCCGGCACCCTGCTCGGCCTGCTGGCCCGCCGGGTACTGGCGGCGATGGGCCTGACCCTGCTGGTGACGGGCGCGACGACGCTCCTGCTGGAGTGGACGCACCGGACCCGGCTGCTGGTCCCGCCGCACACCTACGTCAGCACCGGCAGCGTCCCCAAGGCGCCGATGGGCGAGAAGTGGTCGACCGGCACCTACGGCCTGATCACCGCCTCCGGCCGCCACGACGACGTGCTGAACTGCCCCTATCCGTCGGGCTCCCAGCTCAGGGAGTGCATGGCCGCGCACGGGTACGTCGCCCGCTTCTACGAGGCCAATCCGGCCGGTGACTACTGGGCGTTCCAGTGGACCGACACCGCCGTCCTGGGCGGCCTGGCCGTGCTGCTCACGGTCGCCACCGTGCTGCTCCTGCGCCGCCGCGTCTGACCGCGGCGCCGGCCGGCCGCTTCTTCCCTTCACTTCCCCCCGACGGGGGTCACCTTGCGCACGGAGGTCGCTTCGCCATGCCGTCCGACATACCCGCCGGAGGACCGTCCGCCGAACCGCGGCCGAACGGGCCGGCCCGGCTGGCCGCGGTGGACGGGCTCCGCCTGGTCGCGGCCCTCATGGTGGCCGCGTACCACTTCCTCGGAACGCCCACACCGCGCTTCTGGGGACGCACCGAACTCCGTGACCTCGCTCCGTTCCTGCACGAGATCAGCCGCTACGGCTGGCTCGGGGTCGAGTTCTTCTTCGCCATCAGCGGGTTCGTCATCTGCATGAGCTGCTGGGGACGGACTCCGGGACAGTTCGCCGTCTCCCGCGTGGCACGGCTCTTCCCGGCCTACTGGTGCGCGGTGCTCCTCGTCGTCGGGCTCGTCCTCGTCTCACGGCTGGGTCACTGGCCCGCCGCCACCCGGGTCGACCCCCGCACCGTCGTCGGAAACCTGACGATGGCTCCGGGGCCCCTGGGGCTCGACCTGGTCGACGGGGTCAGCTGGACGCTGTGGGTGGAGGCCCGCTTCTACCTGCTGATGGCCGTGCTGCTCGTCTTCGGGCTCTCGTACCGGCGGGTGGTGGCCTGCTGCGCGGCCTGGCTCATGGCCGGTGTCGTCGCTCTCGAACTGCACTCACCGCTGCTCGACGAATTCGTCCTGCCCCGCTACACCGGCCTGTTCGTCGCCGGAATCGTGCTGTACCTCATGCACAGGTTCGGGCAGAGCCTCCTGCTCTGGCTGCTGCTGGGCTTCGCCTGGGCCTACGAACTCACCGTGCTCGACATCCGGGTGGCCGACCACGCCACCGTGCCCGCGGGTGAGAGCCGCCCCTCCTGGGCCGTGTGCGCGGCCGTGCTCACGGTCTGCCTCGGGCTGCTGGCACTGGCCGGTGTCCAAGGCCCCCTGGCGAGACTGCGATGGCGTCCGCTGGTCACCGCGGGCGGACTCACCTACCCCTTCTACCTCGTCCACCAGAGCATCGGAATTCCCTTGGCCAAAGGCCTGATCCGGGCTTTTCCGAAGCTGGGGCCGCTGCCTTCGATGGCGGTGTCGGTCGTGTGCGTGCTGGGGCTGTCCCTGCTCGTCCACACCGTGGTGGAGCGCCCGCTCGGGCGCCTGCTGAGGCATCGTCTGACGCTCGACGCACGGGTACGGGACCTGGGCGCGCAGCCGGTCCTGACCCGCGCCCGGTAACGCCGCAACTCACCGCGAGAAAGGTTCCCATGCCCGTCACCACCCGCAAGAGACGCATGATCGTCGCCGCCGTGACGGCGGTGGCCACCGCCCTGGCCGTCGCGCTGACCCTGGCCCTCACGGTCACGACCTACGACCACACCTCACCGCGCGCCGCCCGCGACAAGGCGAGGGGAACGGTGCGGGGCGCCGTCGACTGCCGCAAGGCGAAGTGCGTGGCCCTCAGCTTCGACGGCGGTCCCAGCCCGACTACCCCGGGGCTGCTGGACATCCTCGCAAAGGACCACCTGCACGCG
The DNA here is from genome assembly GCF_040640875.1 of Streptomyces sp. NPDC021562. Lineage (NCBI taxonomy): Bacteria > Bacillati > Actinomycetota > Actinomycetes > Kitasatosporales > Streptomycetaceae > Streptomyces > Streptomyces sp. NPDC021562. The sequence continues at coordinate 252,324 of NZ_JBFACN010000013.1, read as the reverse complement.
ACGTTCTTCGTGCAGGGCAGGGGCCACATCGCGAAGTACCCGGGCATCCTGCGCCGGATGGCGGCCGAGGGGCACGAGATCGGCAACCACACCTGGACCCATCCGAGGCTCACGGAGATCACCGAGGCCGACGCCCGCCGGGAGCTGACCCGCACCCAGGACGCCATCCAGCGGATCACCGGCACCAGGCCCGTGCTCATGCGTCCCCCGCAGGGCCGCACCAACCGCAAGGTGGCGAAGGTCTGCCGGGAGCTGGGACTGGCGCAGGTGCTGTGGAGCGTCACGGCCAAGGACTACGAGACGACCGACTCGGCCCTGATCACCAGAAGGGTGCTGGACCAGACCCACCGCGACGGCATCATCCTGCTGCACGACCTGCACAAGGGGACCGTGCCCGCCGTCCCGGGGATCATCGAGGCGCTCGAAGCACGCGGCTACACCATCGTCACGGTGTCACAGCTGCTGGCCCCCGCCGAGCCGCAGCCGGGCATGGTCTACCGGCCCTGAGGAGGACGGGCCGGTGCTCGGCCCGTCCCGTCGGCCGACCGCGCCGCCTCGGCGTCCGTGCGGGCCTCGATCGCGGTGAGCACCGAGGACATGTCGAGGCGGCCGTTGCCCAGCCGTACGCTCTCGCCGTACAGGTCGCTGCTCAGGTCGAGCAGCGGCGTGGCGAGGCCGGCCGCACGGGCGGCGTCGGCGATGAGCCGGGTGCTGGCGTGGGCGTCGGCGGTGGCCGCCTGCACGGTGAAGTCGTGGGCGGCGAGCATCGGCACCTTGACCCGGGTCACCCCGCTGCCCAGCTGGCCTGAGTCGACCACGGACCGGAAGGTCTCCAGGTCCAGGCCCTGCCGCTGGGCGAAGTGCACGGACTCCGCCAGCGCCGCGATCGTCGTGGTCAGGTACAGGTTGACGGCCAGTTTCATCAGCACCCCGGAGCCGGCCGGGCCGCAGTGGACGACCTCCCGGCACATCGGCGCGAGCAGCGGCCGCACCTGCGCCACGGTGTCCGGGTCGCCGCCGAGCATCGCGACCAGTTCGCCCGCCTCGGCGGGCTTGCGCGATCCGGACACCGGCGCCTCGACGAACCGGCCGCCCGCGGCCCGGACGTCGGCGGCGAGGCCGCGCGCGTACTCGGGGGACGTCGATCCCGTCGACACCACGACCCGGTCGGCGACGAGTTTCCCGAACCCCGGTCCGCCCCGGCCCAGAACCGTGTCCGTCACCGCCTCGTCGAGGAGCATGACGATCACGGCATGCGCCCGGGCGAAGACCTCCTCGACGCTCGCCGCGACCAGCGCCCCGGCCGCCCGCAGCGGCTCCGCCCGTTCCGGCGTCCGGTTCCAGACGACGAGCGGGGTTCCGGCCCGGGCGAGGTTGAGCGCCATGGGCTGCCCCATCACCCCGAGCCCGACGAAGCCGTACATCGGGGCGTCGGGGCTGTCGGCGACGTGCGTCATCGTCGTGACTCCTGCTCTCTCGGCGAAAGATGCGGACACGCGGTACGGGAACCCTCCGCACTGTACGGCGCGAGAACGACGGCCCCACCCCGCCCACCGCCACACACGGCCACGGCTCCCCACGCCGCGGTCGCCTCGTCCCTCGACCGTTGCCCCGTTCGGCTCAGGTGCGGCGCGCCTGAGGCGGCTGGGAGGCTGGCGGTGCAGGATCCAGGGAACGGCGGCGGTCCCGGGACGGGCCGCCCGGCACCGCCCCACCGTGTGAAGAGGTCCGGCCATGCAACGCTTCGACGACCCGCTCCTCCCCCTCCCCCACTCCCTCCGTGTCACGCCGGCGGCGGCATGACCGGCGGCCCGGGCGGCGGACGCTACGGCGAGGCGGTCTTCCGGCCCGAGCAGGCGGGTGAGGGCGAGCGCATCGACTTCGGGGCCCTCGCCTACGACGACATCACCATGGCACGGCTGCGAGCGCTCGGGGCCGGCCCCGGGTGGCGCTGCCTCGACGTGGGCGCCGGCACCGGCACGGTCGCCCGCCGGCTGCTCGACGAGGCCGGGGTGGAGAGCGTGCTCGCCGTCGACCGCGACGTGCGGTTCCTTCCCGAGCGGCCCGGGCTCGACGTGCTGGAGACCGACATCACCGCCGCACACGCCGTTCGCGGCCGGTTCCGGCTGGTGCACGCCAGGTTCGTCCTGATGCACCTGGGCGAGCACGAACGTCTGGTCACGACGCTGGCCGAACTGGTCGAGCCCGGCGGCGTACTGGTGCTCAGCGACGCCGTCGACGTGACGAACGACCGGACGCCGGACACGACGTACACCGTCGCGATGCGGGCGATGTGGCAGGGGCTGCGGGCGACCATCGGCACCGACGTCTCGTGGGTGCCGTCGTACCCACGGCTGCTGCGCGGGGCCGGGCTGCTGCCGGTCGCCGCCGAACTGCACGTGCCGCCGCTGCTGCCGGGCAGTCCCCTCAGCCGCTTCTGGGCGGACACCTGGGAGCGGAGCCGGTCGGCGATGGTGGCCACCGGCCTGGTGGACGACGCGGCCGTCGACACGGCGATCCGCTACCTGGCCTCCGACGAGTGCGCCGCGCTCTCCGCAGGCATGCTCACCGCCTGGGGCTGGAAGCGCTCACCCCTGTCGTGACGCGGGGCGTACCAGGCCGCCGCAGGGCGGGCGCCATCGCCGCCGTTCCCGCGGACGGCTGCATGACAGCGCAGTCAGTGGGTGGCCGCCTGTGACATGATTGCCGTCGACCGAGCGCCCACCGGGAGAAGTCATGCCACCAGAGACGGGACGCGGCAGGGGCGGTGCCGCTCCGCGCAGTGTCGACGTGGCCCGGCTCGCCGGTGTCTCGCAGAAGACCGTGTCCCGGGTCTTCAACGACGAGCCGTACGTCTCCGACGACGTACGCCGTCGTGTTCTCCACGCCGCCGGACAACTCGGCTACCGGCGCAACAACGCCGCCCGGGCACTGGCGTCCGGACGCACCCGCTCCATCGGCGTGGTGACGCTCGGCACCGCCCTGTTCGGACCCGCCTCGCTGCTCATGGGCGTCGAGCGGGTCGTCCGCGACACCGGCTACGCGCTGCGCGTGGTCAACACGGTGGAGGGCGACCCGGCGGGCCTCTCCGGCGCCGTGGACTCGCTTCTGGACCAGGGCGTGGACGGCATCGTCATCTCCGAACCCATCGACGAGCGGCGGGACGGCGAGGACACCTCGCTGCGGGTCGACGTCCCGGTGCTCGTGATCGGCGCGCCGCCGCCGGTCACCGCGCCCACCGTGCTGACCGCGGGCGACGGCGCCGACCTGATGGCCCGCACGGCCACCGAACACCTGCTGTCCCTGGGGCACCTGACGGTCCACCACCTCGCCGGTCCGCGGCGCTGGTACGCGGCGCGGTACCGGCTGGAGGGGTGGCGGGCCGCCCTGACCGCACAGGGCAGGACCGTGCCCCCGGTCGTCACGGGCGACTGGTCGGCCGCGTCCGGGTACGCGGCGGGCCGGACGCTCGCCGCGGACGACACCGTCACCGCTGTCTTCGCCGCCAACGACGACATGGCGATCGGCCTGATCCGGGCCCTGGCGGAGGCGGGGCGGCGGGTGCCGGAGGACGTCAGCGTGGTCGGCTTCGACGACATCCCGGTCGCCGCCTATGTGACTCCCCCGCTCACCACGGTGCGTCAGCCCTTCGACGCGGTGGCGCAGGAAGGCCTGAAACGTCTGGTGCACGCCATCGAGAACCCGGCGGCGGACCCCCTGCCGGCGAGCGGGCCACCGGTCGAGCTAGTGGTCCGCGCCTCGACCGCGCCACCGCCGGACGACGCCGCCGTCCCCTCGAACTGAGCTCCCGGCAGGCCGCGAAACGTCTGTGTCCGCACAGTCCGGACGGCATCTGCGCAGAAGCACCACACAGGCTGCACACTGCCTGGCCAAAGGCTCGCTAGCGTTCTGGCCGTTCGATCCCACGTGCGAACGAGACCAGGCCACGGCCCACACGCCGTCGGCGCAGTCGAGTCAGGAAGACCGCGGATGGACTACTGCACCTTGTGCCGTCGGCACCTCAACGGCGCCCTGGTGTGCCCCGGATGCGGCGCGTACGCCCCGGACATCGCTCCCCGCGGCACCGCGGCGGCTCCGGTGGCCGCCGGTACGGCGGCCTGGCAGTCGCGTGCCGAGGACACCTGGCACGACAGCGAGGACACGCACGTCGAGGAGACGACCGAGAGGACGACCGGCGAGACGACGGAGGAACCGTACGACGGTCCGGACGCCGCCTCCTCCGCTGCGAACGCGTCGCTCGGCCGGGCGGCGCGGCGCCGTCAGCGGGCCCGCTGGAAGAAGAACCAGCGCCGGGCCGTGGTGGCCACCGCGGTCGCCCTGGTCGGCGGCGGTCTCACGGTCGCCTCCATGAACGGGCACACCACGAGCCGCGCGCAGGCGGCCACCGCCCCCGACAACTCGCCCATGGGAGCCGTGGACGGCCAGGCCGCCGAGCCCACCGAGCCCCCCGCCGCGACACCGGCCCCGACCGGCAGGCACCGTGCCCCGGACCGCACGACGGACGCCCGTCCGGTCACGGCGAACACACCGCGGGAGCAGACCACGGGCGTGCCGCGGGCCGCGGGAGCACACCGTCAGGACAGCGCCGTCTCAGCGCGGCCCACGACGGCGTCCGCCGCACAGGCGCAGTCCGCCACCACGTCCGGCACATCGGGCACGTCCACCGCGTCCGGCACGTCCACGTCCGGCTCCTCCGCCGCTTCCTCGGCGCCGGCGGCCACCTCGACCCCGGCCGCGCCCGCCGCCGGCAGCACACCGGCGTCGCCGGCGAACCCCGCCCCGGCCGCGACCTCATCCTCACAGCTCTGCCTGCTCGTCCTCTGCGTCGGCTGACGAGAAGGCCGCCGGGGAGGCGGGAAGGGCGTCGCCGGCGCCTGGCGGGCGCCCCTCTCGCGGGCCGACACGTTCCCCGTGTCGGTCTGCTGCGAGCGCAGTAGGCGCAAGTGTCTGCGGTCGGCCGACGACGAGAGTTCCGGGGATTGGGAGCGTGGAGGGGTGCCGGGACGCCCGGCCCGTGAAGCTCCTCGGAAAGGCCCCGTCGATGTCCCCTCTCGCCCGCTGGTGCCACCGGCACCGGCTCGCCGTCGTCCTGGCCTGGGTGGGCCTGCTGTTCGCCCTCGGCCTCGGGGTCGGCATGGCCGGCAGCGCCTTCGGCAACAGCAGCACGTCACAGAACACCGACTCGGCCAGGGCGGCGGCTCTGCTCCAGAAGGCGTCGAACAGCGCGGCCGGCAAGAGCGGCCGGATCGTCTGGCAGACGCGGCAGGGCAAGGTCACCGACGCCGCCGCCGAACGAGCGATGACCGACGCCGTCGAGCGCGTGGCAGCCGCGCCGGGCGTGGCCTCGGTGTCCAGCCCCTACTCCCCGGACGGCGCGCGCCAGATCAGCGCGGACCGCACCACGGCCTTCGCCACCGTCACCTTCGACCAGGACGTCGGCGACTCCCAGATCGACCGCGTGAGGCAACTCGCCACCGGCCCCGGAACGGCGCGGCTGCACATCGCCCTGAACGGGCAGGCGTTCTCGGTCAGCCCCGCGCCGAACGCGGCCGCCGACGCCATGGGGATCGCGCTCGCCTTCGCCGTGCTGCTGTTCGTGTTCCGGGCGGTGTGGGTGGCGGTGCTGCCCATCGTCACGGCGGTCGTCGGTGTCGGCACCTCCGCGGTCGCGGTGATGCTGCTCAGCCATGTCGTCACGCTCTCCAGCACCACGCTGACCCTCGGCTCACTGATCGGACTGGGCGTGGGCATCGACTACGCCCTGCTCATCGTCAATCGGCATCGCACCAACCTCCTTGGAGGCACCGGCATCGCCGAATCAATCGCCAAATCCCTCAACACCTCCGGCCGTGCGGTGATCTTCGCCGGACTGACCGTCGTCATCGCCCTGCTCGGCATGCTCACCCTGAACGTCGGCATCCTCGACGGCATGGCCGTCGGCGCGGCCGTCACCGTCGTCCTGACCGTGCTGGCCGCCGTCACCCTGCTGCCGGCGCTGCTCGGTCTGATCGGCTCCCGGGTCCTCAGCCGCCGGGAGCGCCGCGCCCTGGCCGACGTGGGTCCGCGGAGCACGATCGAGGCGGGCCCCTGGTCGCGGTGGGCCGGACATGTGCAGGCCCGCCCGAAGACCCTGGGTCTGCTCGGCCTCGTCGTGGTGACGGCGCTCGCCCTGCCGACGCTCAGCCTCCGCCTCGGTGCGGCCGACGACGGCAACCTGCCCGCGTCATCCACCAACCGCCAAGCGTACGACATGATCGCGCACGGGTTCGGGCCCGGCGTCAACGGCCCGCTCGTTCTCGCCGTCCAGGCACCCGCCGCCGCCGACAGGGCGGCCGCGGCGAAGCTGGTCACCACCCTTCGGCAGGTGGACGGCGTCGCCAGTGCGAACGCGGCGCCCATGCGGGAGGGCCAGACGGTCGGGGCGATCTCCGTCGTCCCGACGACCTCCCCGCAGTCGGCGGCCACCTCCGACCTGATCGACCACCTGCGCGCCGAGGTCGTCCCGCGCGCGGAACAGGGCACGTCGATGAAGGTCTACGTGGGCGGTGTCACCGCGAGCAACGACGACTTCGCCTCCGTACTGACAGCCAAACTCCCCCTGTTCGTGCTGGTCATCGCCGCGCTCGGCTTCCTGCTGCTGACCGTCGCCTTCCGCAGCCTGCTCATCCCCGCCGTGGGCGCCGTACTGAACATCCTGAGCATCGGGGTGGCCTTCGGCGCGATCGTCGTCGTCTTCCAGTACGGCTTCGGTGCCTCGCTCCTCGGACTCGGTGCCGCCGGACCGATCGAGTCGTTCGTACCCATCCTGGTCGTCGGGATCATGTTCGGCCTCTCCATGGACTACCAGGTCTTCCTGGTCAGCCGGATGCGCGAGGAGTGGGCCCACACCGGGGACAGTCACCGGGCGGTGCGGGTCGGCCAGGCCGAGACGGGCCAGGTGATCGCGGTCGCCGCCACCATCATGTTCTGCGTCTTCGGCTCCTTCGTCTTCGGCGGCCTGCGGGTGATCTCCGAGTTCGGCGTGAGCCTCGCGGTGGCGGTCGCCCTCGACGCGCTGCTGATCCGGATGGTCGTCGTGCCGGCGCTCATGCACCTGTGCGGACGCGCCAACTGGTGGCTGCCCCGCCGCCTGGACCGCGCGCTGCCCCGGTTCTCGGTGGAAGGGCCGTCCGAGGAGCCTGCGTCCCGTCCCGGGCCGGGACGGGAGCCGCAGACCGCGGGTCTGCCGCGCTGACGTCGGCCCACCGGCGGCACGGCCCCGCCGGGGCCGTGCCGCATAGTGAAGGGATGCAGGTGCAAGACGTGTGTCGGCAGTGGTTCGCCCGTCATGAACGCGCGCGGGACGCGCTCCCGGCCGTCCTGGTCGTGCTCGTCGCCGCGGCGGCGAGCGCCGCCGGGGACGGCGGTTCCGGCTGGCACACGCCCCGGGCAGGTCTGGTGGCCTGGACGGCTCTGGCCTGTCTGCCGCTGGTCGTCCGCAGTCGGTGGCCGCTGCCGGTCGTCCTTGTCACCCTGGCCGTCGACCTCACGCACCTGGTCCTGGTCCCGGACTTCTCCATGGCCCCGGCGGCGAGTCTGGTGGCCCTGTACACCTTCGCCACCAGAACCGGCCGGCGTGCCGCCTGGGCCGCCGGCCTGACCGCTTCCCTCGTGATCACGGTGGTCTACGCGCTCGGCCGGTCCGTGTCGCCGCTCGCCGGGGACAGTCTGCTCCGGTTCGATCTCGCCGTCGCGGCCACCGCGCTCGGCGACGCCGTCCGCAGTCGCCGTCTGCGGCTCGCCGAGGCCGAGGCGCGGGCGGAACGCGCCGAACGCACCCGGGAGGCGGAAGCCCGCCGTCGGGTCACCGACGAGCGCGTCCGCATCGCCCGTGAGCTCCATGACGTGGTCGCCCACCACATCACCCTGGTCAACGCCCAGGCGGGGGTGGCGCACCATCTGATGCGCACCGATCCCGACCGGGCCTACCAGGCGCTCGCCCACATCAAGGACAACAGCCGCAGCGCACTCGACGAGCTGCGGGCCACCGTCGGACTGCTGCGCCAGCCCGACGACGCGCCCGACTCCCGGGTCCCGCTCCCCGGCCTCGACGACCTCGACACCCTCGTCGGCGGTCTTCGGGCAGGCGGCATGCCGGTGCGGATCGAACGGACCGGGCTGCCCAGGCCGGTGGCGCCGACCACCGAACTGACGGCCTACCGGATCGTCCAGGAAGCCCTCACCAACACCCACAAGCACGCCGGGGCCGCGCAGGCGCTGGTGGCCCTGGACTACGGGGCCGACACCCTGCGCGTCACCGTCACTGACGACGGGCGCCCCGGCCGGGCCAAGGGGCCGGGCACCGGGCACGGCCTGATGGGCATGCACGAACGGGCCGCCGCCATCGGCGGCAGCGTCACCACCGGGCCCCGGCCCGAGGGCGGCTTCCGGGTCCATGCGGAACTCCCCCTCACCCTCGTCTCCGACCACCGGTCGGAGCCGCTCGTCCCGAAAGGCCCCCGATGACCATCCGCGTCCTGCTCGCCGACGACCAGGCGCTGCTGCGCGGCACCTTCCGGCTGCTCATCGACGCGCAGCCGGACATGGAGGTCGTCGCGGAGGCGTCGAACGGACGCGAGGCGGTGGAGCTGGCCCGGTCCGAGCGGGCCGACGTGGTGGTGATGGACATCCGGATGCCCGAGGTCGACGGCATCGAGGCCACCCGGCGCATCGGCCAGGACGAGGACCTGGCCGGGGTGAAGGTGCTCGTCCTCACCACCTTCGAGGTGGACGAGTTCGTCGTGCAGGCGCTGCGGGCCGGGGCGAGCGGCTTCCTCGGCAAGGGCGTCGAGCCGGCCCAGCTCCTCGACGCCGTCCGCCTCGTCGTGGCCGGTGAGGCCCTGCTCTCTCCGGCGGCGACCAGAGGGCTGATCGCCAAGTTCCTCTCCCAGCCCTCCCCCGGGGCCCTCGCCGACCCGAACCGGCTCGCCGCCCTCACGCCCCGGGAACGCGAGGTCATGACGCTGGTGGCCACGGGCCTGTCCAACGACCAGATCGCCGAACGCCTGTTCGTCGCGCCGGTGACCGTCAAGACCCACGCCAACCGGGCCATGGCCAAACTCGGCGCCCGCGACCGCGCCCAACTCGTCGTCATCGCCTACGAGACCGGCCTGGTCCGCGCCGGGGAGAGCCAGGCCTGAGCAGCCCGGTCACTCCTGCGCGGTCGTGAGGAAACCGAGGGTGCTGCGTTATGTCTTACGGCGAACAACCGCCAGGCAGATGTGGTTCGCTGCTGGGGTGACTCAGGACTTGGAGATCGTCGCGTTCGCATCCGCCGAGGCGTTCCAGGAATGGCTCGGCGAGAACCACGCCGTCTCGCCCGGCGTGTGGCTCAAGCTTCGCAAGAAGGGCCCCGGAATCGTCGCGCTGGACTATGCCCAGGCGCTCGACGTGGCCCTCTGCTACGGCTGGATCGACGGCCAGAAGGCCGGGCTCGACGACCAGTGGTGGCTCCAGCGGTTCACCCCGCGCAAGCCGCGCAGCAAGTGGTCGAAGATCAACCGGGACAAGGCCACCTCCCTGATCGAGCAGGGCCGGATGCGTCCGCCGGGGCAGGCCGAGGTCGACCGCGCCAAGGCGGACGGCCGATGGGAGGCCGCCTACGACGGGGCGAGGACCGCCACGGTGCCGGACGACCTCGCGGCGGCCCTGACCGCCGACCCGGCCGCCGCGGGGTTCTTCGAGACACTCGACCGGCAGAACCGCTACGCGATCCTGTACCGGATCCAGGACGCCAAGAAGGCCGAGACCCGGGCACGCCGGATCGAGACGTACGTGGCGATGCTGGCGAAGGGCGAGAAGCTCCACCCGTAACCGCCCGGCGTGGCCGAGCGCGTCCGCACGAAGCTGTGCCACGCGGCGCCCGAGGGCTTTGCGTGGCACAGCACGTTTCGTCTCAGGAGGCGGGTCAGCCGGGCAGGTCGCCGATGTACCGGTAGATGGCGTTGGCGGCGTTGACGCCCCAGACCGTGCCGTCGGCGCCTACGCCGATGTCGGACAGCGCTCCGGGGATCTGGAGCCAGGGGTTGGCGGGGGTGGTGTCGCTGTAGGTGTAGTGGTAGATCGAGTCGGCGGGGTCGCAGCCCCACACAGCGGTGCGGGAGCCGACGTCGATTGCCTTGAGGGAGCCGCTGAGGCCCTTCCAGTTGTTGGCGTCCCGGTCGCCGGTGTAGCGGTAGATCTGGTTGGCGGCGTTGCAGCCCCAGACGGTGCCGTCGGCGGCCGCGCCGATGTCGGACAGCGTCCCGGGGATGTTGATCCAGGGGTTGGCGGGGTTGGCGTCGCTGTTGCTGTAGCGGTAGACCGCGCCGGCGGGGTCGACGCCCCAGACGTTGGTCCGGGAGCCCACGGTGATCCGCACGAGCGAGCCGTTGATCTTCTTCCAGTTGGTGCTGTCCTGGTCGCCGGTGTAGCGGAAGATCTCGTGTGCTGCGTTGACGCCCCAGACCGTGCCGTCGGCGGCCGCGCCGATGTCGGACAGTGACTCCCCCGGGATGTAGAGCCAGGGGCTTGCGTCGTTGTTGGTGTAGCGGTAGACCGCGCCGGCGGCGTTGACGCCCCAGACGTTGGTCCGGGAGCCCACTGCGATCCGCGCCAATGCCCCGTCGATGTGCTTCCAGTCGGCCATGCTGACGGTCCCTTTCCAGCTCGGGTGCTGTTCGCCTGCACGCTGCCCGAGCCGGAACGATTCACCCTTAAACCATATTTAAAGGCCAATCAGGTGAATTGGCCCGATATGAAGGTTTGCCTGAGAGTTGGCCGCTCCACGCTGGTCTCACCCGGCTGGCCCAACCATCGAGATGACGCGATCGCGGTCACCCGTGCGGCTGCTTGACTTGCCATCATCCCATCGGCGGCCTGCGGCTCGCCACGCCGCCGGGCCTGCGCGTCGGCGTCAGGAACGAAGGGGGCGCAGGCCGGTGCGGATTTCGCCGACCAGGATCTCGGGCTGTTCCAAGGCCGCGAAGTGCCCGCCCTTGTCGGCCTCGCCGTAGTGGATCAGATTGCTGTAGGTGTCTTCGATCCAGCTGCGGGGCACGCGGGGGATGTCCCTCGGGAAGACGGTCACCGCGACCGGAAGCGTCACCTTGGGGCCGGCGAAAGTGAGCGACCTGTTCTCCCAGTAGATGCGGCCGGACGACGCCGCACTGTTGGTGAACCAGTAGAGGGATATCGCGTCGAGCATGTCGTCGATGCCGAGAGCGTCCTCGGCGAGGCCGTGGTTGTCGGTCTTGGACTGGAACTTCTCGTAGATCCAGGCCGCCTGGCCGGCGGGAGAGTCCGCCAGGGCGAATCCGACGGTCTGCGGCTTCGTGCCCTGAAGGTGGTTCGACCCACCGAGATCGCCGGTGTAGAGGGCGAGGGTCTCCACGGCGTAGCGCTGTTCGGGCGACAGGGTGTCGGGTATCTGCGCGGGAAAGGCGTACTGGGTGTTCAGATGAATTCCGAGCAGCCCTTCAGGTTGCATGGCCCCGAGGACGGTGGTGACGACGGCACCCCAGTCGCCGCCCTGCGCGGCCCATCTCGTGTAGCCGAGTCGCTTCATCAGCTCCGCCCATGCGCTTGCGATGCGCGATACGGTCCATCCGGTCTCCGTGGGTTTCTGGGAGAACCCGAACCCGGGGAGCGACGGGACGACGACGTCGAATGAATCGGCGGCGTCTCCTCCGAACGAAGCCGGATCGGTCAGCGGACCGATCAGCTTCAGGAACTCGACGATCGAGCCCGGCCAGCCGTGGGTGAGTATCAGCGGCATCGCGTGGGGGTTCTTGGATTTGACGTGGATGAAGTGGATGTCCAGCCCGTCGATCTCGGTCAGGAACTGCGGGAAGCGGTTGAGCTCGGACTCGAAGCGCCGCCAGTCGTAGCCGCGCTCCCAGTACTCGACCAGAGATCTGGCGTTCTCCACGCGAACCCCTTGCGACCAGTCGCCCGCAGTCTCCGGATCCGGCCATCGAGTTCTGGACAGTCGTTGCTTGAGGTCGTCGATCGCCGAATCCGGGACCGAGACGGTGAACGGGCGGACGGGGGCCGAGGCCTGTGGCGTCGGTGCGGTCATGGCCTTCTTCTCTTCTCGTGAGCTTCGAAGGGCAGCGCAACTCTTCACTGCACACTGCTGTACAGCCAATCTCACTGTACACCGATGTGCAATACTGGCGCCGTGCCCGCCAAGTCCTCCCGTGCGCGCTCGACGATCGAGACGCGCGATCGCATCCTCGACGTCGCCCTCGACGTGCTGGGAGAGAACCCCGACGCCGGGATGGGCGAGATCGCCTCCGTCGCCGGCGTCGTCCGTCGCACGGTCTACGACCATTTCCCCTCGCGCCTCGACCTGATCCGGACACTCACGGAACGGGCCGTCGCCGAGATGACAGCCGTACTCACCGAAGTCAACGCCTCCGAGGCGGACGCGGACGCGACGTGGGTCGCTTTCGTCGCCCGCCTCTGGCCGGTGGCACACCGGTACCGAGTGCTGCTGGCGCTGCGCCGAGGCGAGTACGGCGAGGCGATCCACGGCCTGCTCGGACCAGTCGACGACCTCCTCGCCGACCTCGTGCAACGGGGCCAGGACACCGAGGTGTTCGCAGAGCACCTGCCGGCGGGCATGCTGAGCCAGGTCGCCTACGGCGTCGTGTTCGCCATCGCGGACAGCGACCTGTCGAACGGCACCCTCGGCGCCCGAGCAGCGACGATCACAAGCCTGATGATGCTGGGAGTTCCCGAGACGCGTGCCCTCGCTCTCGTGGGCGACCAGCCCTGACCAGAGCTTGAGCCATCACCTGCGCGAGGCGCTTCGACCCGTTGACATGGGGATGGGCGCGGTCGGGGGCGGCGTACTCGTCTTCGGGTTCGCCGACGTGCAGGGCGTGAACTCGGGCAGATGCAGATCGACGACGATCTCGTCGCCGTGGCTGACGTTCAGGTCAGCTTCGCGCGACCCGGACGGCGCCGTCCCCGAAGACATCGGCCAGCTCCACCCGGACGCGGCTGCCGCCGATGCTCGCGGGCACGGTCATGCGGACGGTGACATCGTCGAAGGGCGGCTCGTCATCCTCGCCGCGGAAGTCGGTCATGGCCTGGATCCACGTCGGCGCCCAGCCCACGCCGTCCTCGGTCCCGTATGTGCTCTAGCTGAGCTCTTCCTCGTCTGCTGCGGGTCGGCTGCCGGGTGTCGATGTCACTCGGCCCGGTCGGCGGCGGTGAAGAGGTCGAGGAATCCGGACGGCGCGTTGTCGCCGATCATGAGGTTCAGGATGTCGTGCGCCTCGGCGTAGAAGGGTTCGGTTCGGGGGAACAGCGCCTCCTCGTAGGCGGTGAGAGCCGCCTCGACGTCGTCGGGGTGAGCGGCGATCGCCTTGCCGAGTTCGGCGCCGTCGAACATCGCCAGGTTTGCGCCGTCCCCGGACGGCGGCATCAGGTGTGCGGCATCGCCGAGCAGGGTCACTCCGGGCATGCGCTCCCACCGGTGCCCGTCCGGGAGTGCGTGAATCGGGCGGGCGACGGGAGCGGTCTCGCCGTCGGTGATCAGCGCGGTGAGCTCCGGGGCCCAGCCGTCGAACTCGGCCGCGATCCGGGCGGTCGCGGCGGCGGCGTCGGTGAAGTCGACGGCGGCGATCCACTCGGCGGAGCGGTTCAGCTCGACGTACGTGTGCAGGATGTTCCCCGCCTCGCGGTGCGCGATGATCCCCTTGCCCGGGGAGAGTGCGTACATCGCACCGGCACCGACGGCCTCGGCCGCCGCGGGGTGCCGCTCGTCGGCGTCGTGCAGGTAGATGTCGATGAATGTCGTGCCGGTGTACCGGGGTTCGGCGTCGGAGAGCAGTGGGCGGACCTTCGACCAGGCGCCGTCGGCGCCGACGAGGAGACCGGTGGTCACGGCCGTACCGTCGGTGAAGGTCAGCTCGTGTCGGCCGTCGCCGAGGGGCCGGACGCCGGTGACCTTGTGTCCCCACCGGACCGTCCCGTCGGGCAGGGAGTCGAGCAGGATCCGGCGCAGGTCTCCGCGGAGCACCTCGGGACGCCGGCCCGTGCCGTCGTCGGGAGCGTCGAACAGCAGCTTGCCGTCCTGGTCGAGCACGCGCGACGCCTCGGCGCCCTCGTGGATGATCGCGCGGAACTCGTCCGTGAGGCCGGCCTCGGCGAGCGCGCGCTGCCCGTCGGACTCGTGGATGTCGAGCTGGCCGCCCTGCGTGCGGGACCTCTCCGAGGGATCGGCCTCGTAGACCGTCGCCGGGATGCCGTGGACGTGCAGGACCCGGGCGAGGGTCAGGCCGCCGAGGCCGGCGCCGACGATGGCGATCGGATGGTGGCTGGTGTTCATGGGCTTCCTCGTTTCCGCAGGGCGCAGCGTCGGGCACGTGTCCGACATCTATTTGGACCGGCGTTCCATTAGGAATATGGAACACCGGTCCAGCGTGTGTCAAAATGAGGTCATGCAGCGGACGCGAGGAAGAGCACCCACCGGGGGTCGGGCCGGCGCCCTCTCACAAGAGCTGATCGTCGGCGCGGCCGTCTCACTGCTGGACGAGCTGGGCGAGCGGGGGCTCACCTTCAGGCTGCTGGCCAAAGAGCTGAACACCGGGCCCGGCGCGCTGTACTGGCACGTGTCGAACAAGGACGAGCTGGTCGCCCTGGCCGCCGATCAGGTGCTCGGCCTCGCCTTCGCCGGGCACCCGGGTCCCGAGGAAGAGGCCGGCTCCGGGCTGCGCTCGCTTGCCGTCGCCGTCTTCGACGCCCTTGACCGGCACCCCTGGGCGGCGTCCCACGTCTCCGCACCGCCCACGCTGGCGAACGCACTGCGCCTGCTCGACCGCATCGGCACCCTGGTCGCACGCACCGGGCTGCCGGCCGAACGGCATTTCGCGGTCTCCACCGCGATCTCCTACTACATCACCGGCGTCAGCGCCCAGATCATCACCCCGCGCATCACCCACGACCCGGCCGTCAGCCGCGACGACTTCCTCGCCCGGACCGCCCAACGCTGGGAAGCACTCGACCCGGCCGACTATCCCTTCCTGACGCGCACCACCCAGCACCTGCGCGACCATGCCGATCGTGACCAGTTCATCGCCGGCCTCGACATGCTCCTGAAGGGCTTGAACACGACCGCGGACCCGCGACCGCCCGCATGACGCCGCGGCCGACCGACTGCGGCCCTTGCCCGCGCGCTCACCGCACGGAGCGCTCCAAAACAGCCCGGTGGTCGGAAACCCACCGACCGGCCGCCTGAACGTGCCGCACCGCCCCCGCGTCACGGAGCCGGGCCATGGCGACGTCACCCGCGTCGGCCTGCCTCTCGATGCCCCGCCAGCACCGGTCCTGCCACCACAAGATCGTGGACACGAGACGGTGCCGGTCCGGCAACGCGTAGCTGTCGGCGATCAGCCTCATGCGCCGGGCCGCCTCGCCGACGTCGGTGACCGAAGGGCCCAGATCGAGGTACTGCCAGCAGACGTGAGCGACGTCGTGGATCCGCGCGCCAGGCGCAGCAAGGTCCCAGTCGATGAACGCCGTGGGGCGAAGCTCGCCCCTGGACGGGCGGTAGACGGTGTTCCTGGGCGACAGGTCGTTGTGACACACGACCTCTTGGTCGCCGGCCAGCGGGGTGCCGGCCGTCAGGTCGTGGAACTCACGCACGAGGCGGGCGACCGTCACCAGACTCTCGTCGGATGTCACAGCGGCGGGTTGTTGCGGCTCCCACGCCACATGGCCATCGAGGTAGCCGAGGACTTCACGGCCCTCGTCATCCACACCGAGATACCGCGGGGCACCACTCCAGCCATTGGCTTCGAGCAACCTCAGCAGATCACCCACGAACGTCGTGCGGGCCGAGGCCGGACGGCGCACCGTCTCCCCGACACGAACGACCGCATTGACGAAACCCCCGGGCAAGGACGACTCAGTCATCCGTCCACCCTGCCTGATCACCCGCACCTGACGACCTGCCATCGCAGTCGGCGTCGAGTCGGGTCCGCAGGGCACAGAGCTTCGGCGAGCGCGGCGGCGGATCAAGGTGCTGGAGCAGGCGAGCGAGGTCCAGCGGCGGGCCGCGGCCTGTCTGCCGCGGCGCATCCAGCGCGCGAGGCGCACCCGTCATACGGACAGCGCATCGCCGTTCGCCGGTTCAGCGGCCGACCCGGGAGGCTACAGGCCCAGGTCGAGGGCCAGGCACGAGTAGTGCTTCCAGCTGCCTTCGGGGGTGTACGAGTCCTTGGGGCCGCCGGGGGTGACCTCCACCTCCTCGGTCATCTGGTCGAAGCGGATGCGCTCGGGGAGCCGGCCGAACCGGGCGTGACGCAGCTCCGCCGCGGCGGCGTCCGTGGTGAGTTCCTTCTTCATGACCATTCTCCACTTCGTGGATCGCGTCCCTGCTCGTCGCCTGGACGGCTATCAGCATGCCCCTCCCTGCGTCACCAGTCAAGGCGGTGACGTAAGCGTGAGGCCCGGCCCCACGGGCGTCTGGCCGACTCCACGGCCAGCACAGCGGCCGGACGGCGCCGATTACGGCGCTCCGCACGTGGCCAGCGCGGTTCGCGCCAGCCCGCGCAGCCAGGCGTGGGCGCGGTCCGTGTCGTAACGCTGATGCCACGACAGGTACACCGGTGCCGACGGCAGTTCGAGCGGGAGAGGGAGCACGACCAGGCCGAGGTCGGCGACCGCTGACCTCGTGGTGGCCTCCGGGACGCTGATCAGGAGGTCGGAGCCGCGCGCGAACTCCAGCGCGGCCGCTTCCGTGGGCGCGGTCGCCACCACGCGGCGGGCGAGGCCGAGCCGCTCGAGGGCGTCGTCGATGGCATTGGCGAGGTTTCCACGACGCGAGACGGTGACGTGCTCGGCGGCGGCGTACCGCTGTGCGGTGACGCTCCTGACGCGGGTGAGGGGGTGCCCCTGCCTCACGACGATGACGAGGTGGGTCTCACCCACGTGCTCGGCACGGATGTCCGGTGCGCTCGGGCGGTTGGCGTTCGCCTCCAGGTCGACCTCGCCGCGCCGCAACTCGGGGGTGTCGATGCTCGATTCCGCGACGAAGCGCAATCGCACGCCCGGGGCCTGTCCGCGCACGGCCGCGAGCAGTGCGGGACCGCTCATGGCGACCAGGGAATCGTGCCAGCGGAGTGTGAAGGTGCGCTCCAGCGTTGCCAGATCGAGTTCACGGCTCGGTGCCAGCACCCCCTGGACCTGGTGCAGCAGCTCATGCACCTGTTCCCGGACGGCGATCGCGTACGGCGTCGGGGTCATCGTGCGACCGGTGCGCACCAGGATCTGATCCCCGGTCGTGCGCCGGATTCGGCCCAGACTCCGGCTCATCGCGGGGGCGGTGACGTGCAGGCGCGCGGCCGCTCCGGCCACACTGCCCTCCTCCAGCAGCGCGTCGAGTGCGGCCAGCAGATTCAAATCCAATTGCATGTGAGTAATCCTAGCCTTGCCTGACATGCATTTGAAGTTAATCGTAGGGCTGCATACCGTGAGGCGAAAGCTCAAGCAGCAACGTGCAGTTCGGCCCTCGACCGGCCTCAGCACCCCTCCTCTGACGGGAATACCCCCATGTTCGAAACGCTTCAGACCACCGACGTCGTCGCCTCCGACGCCGACCTGCTCGTCCAGACCGCGATCGCCGTGCGGGAGGCGGGTTCGGCACTGCGCGACCGCTTCGGCGATGTGGTCCGTCACCAGACCCGCGAAGAGCTCATGCGGGCGCTCGCCGCCAACGACGCCACGGCCCTCGATCTCCTGCGCCCCCGCCTCACGCGCCTGCGCCCGGACGCCGGCTGGGTGGCGGACGAACTGGACGGCGGGGCGCTGCCGCCCGGCGAATGGTGGGTCGTGGATCCGGCCGAAGGCAACGTCAACCACCTGCACGCCCTGCCGGAGTGGGCGGTGACCGCCACCCTCGTGCGTGAGAACCAGCCGGTGCTCACCGCGGTCCACCTGCCGTTGACCGGCGAGACCTACACCGCGCTCACCGGCGCCGGCGCCCACCTCGACGGCCGGCCGCTGCACGTCTCCGGGACCGCGGACCTCGGCCTGAGCATCGTGGCCACCAGCCAGGCCCGGCCGGACGAGGAGGAAAAGGTCGTGCGGCGCGTCGGCTCCTCGATCACCGCGATGCTCTTCGACGCGCTCGTCGTCCGCGCCGCCGTGCCCGCGACCCTGCACCTGCTGAACGTGGCCGCCGGCCGGATCGACGTCTTCTGGCAGTTCGCCGGTGCCCGCGCGGACCTGCTTCCGGGAGCGCTGCTCGTCACCGAGGCCGGCGGACGGATCTCCGACGCCGAGGGCCGCCCCTGGACCCCACAGAGCCTGAGCTTCCTGGCTGCCGCGCCCGGCGTCCACGCCGAGGCCGTAGCCACACTCTCGCGCTGACCGCGCACCACGACCCGCACGCACGGAAGGACGGGATCATCATGACCACGATCGCAGTTCTCGGAAACGGCCGCGTCGGCGGCAACCTGGCCGCGGCCCTCGCCCGGGCAGGACACGAAGTGACCGTGGCGGACCGCACGCCGGGCGTCGCCGCCGACGCCGCCAGGACTGCCCGGATCGTCATCAACGCCACCCCGGGTGCCGGCTCGCTGGACCGGCTGGCCGCTCTGCGCGAGGAACTCCGGGACAAGATCCTCGTCGACGTCTCCAACGCCACGACCGACGGACCGGACGGACTGCCCGCCGATCTGCTCTACCCCGGCTCGAGCCTCGCCGAACGACTCCAGGAAGCGCTCCCGGGAACGCGCGTCGTCAAGACCCTCAACACCATGCTTTTCCCGGTGATGGCCTCGCCGGCAACGCTCTCCCGGACGCCGACCGCGTTCCTCTCCGGCGAGGACCCGCAGGCCAAGGGGGCCGTCCGCGAACTGCTCACCGACCTCGGCTGGCAGAAGGAATGGATCACCGACCTCGGCGGGATCCGAACCGCCCGCGCCACGGAGGCCGCGGTCCTGTTCGTACCGCACATCATCCGGTCCGCCGGATTCACACCCTTCGCGATCTCCATCGCCCGCTGACTGTCGGGCCGCGCGGGCACGGCCGGCTGCGCCGCCCGGCGGGTTCAGACGGTGATGGTCTTGTACTCGGTGTAGGTGCCGAGGCCGACCGCACCGTACTCGCGGCCCACGCCGCTGGCCTTGAAGCCGCCGAAGGGACCGTCGAAGGCGACGGAGGCGCCGTTGACCGTGACGGTGCCGGTGCGGACGCGGCGGGCGACGGCCAGGGCGTGTTCCTCGTCGGCGGACCAGACGCCGCCGGAAAGGCCGTACTCGGAGTCGTTGGCGATGCGGACGGCGTCGTCCTCGTCGTCGTACGCGATGACGACCAGGACCGGGCCGAAGATCTCCTCCTGGGCGATCCGCATGGAGTTGTCGACGTCGGCGAAGACGGTGGGCGTGACGTAGTTGCCCTTCTCCAGCCCCTCGGGGACCTGCGGGCCGCCGGTGACGAGGCGGGCGCCCTCGTCGATGCCGAGCCGGATGTAGTCGCGTACGCGCTGCTGCTGGTCGGGGCGGATCATCGGGCCGATGAAGGTGTCGGGGTCGTTCGGGTCGCCCACCTTCAGCGACTCGACCAGCTCCTTCAGCGCCGTCACCACCTCCTCGTACCGCTCGCGCGGGGCCAGGATGCGGGTCTGCGCGATGCAGGACTCGCCGTTGTTGAGCAGGGAGCCGAACTTCAGGCCCGTGACCGCCTTCTCGATGTCGGCGTCCGGCAGGATGATCGCCGCGGACTTGCCGCCCAGCTCCAGACTGACCCGCTTCAGCTGCTCGCCCGCGATGGCGGCGATACGGCGGCCGGCCCGCGTCGACCCGGTGAAGGCGATCTTGTCGACCTGTGGGTGCGAGATCAGGTGCTCGCTGGTCTCCCGGTCGGCGGGCAGCACGCTGATCACCCCCTCGGGCAGGCCGACCCGCTCCAGCAGCTCGGCCAGGAAGCCCATGCTCAGCGAATTCTCCGGGGACACCTTGAGGACCACGGAGTTGCCCGCGACCAGGGCGGGGATGATCTTCGAGGTGGCGGAGGAGAACGGCGAGTTCCACGGGATCACCGCGGCCACGACGCCGATCGCCTCCCGGCGCACCACGCTGCGCACCGGGGACGCCGGGTCAGAGGGCGCCAGGGTCTCCTCCCAGCCGAACTCCTCCGCCGCCTTGAGATAGGCGTTGGCCTGCCGGGTCAGGCCGGGCTGTCCGGCGCGGGTGAACCAGCAGGCCGAGCCGTTCTCCAGGGAGATCAGGTGCGCGATCTTCTCGGCGTTCTCCTCACGGAGCGCGTTGAACCCGCGCAGGGCCGCGATCCGCTGTGCGGGCGGGGTGAGACGCCACTCACCGGCCTCGAAAGAGGCCCGTGCCGCGGCCACCGCGCGGTCGATGTCCGCGGGCCGGGCCTGGGCGGCGCGGCCGACCACCGACCTGTCGTGCGGCGAGGTGATGTCGAGCAGTTGTGGAGCGCTCGGCTGGACCCAGGAGCCTCCGATGAAAAGCCGGTCGTAGATGGTCACGTGCGTTCCTCTTCATTCCTGCAGGCAAAGTGTCACTTCAATGTAGCATTTATATATGCTAGAGGCACACAATCGAAGCACTACAACACCCATGAGCCTCACCGAGGCTTGGGCCCTCGTGCGGCCGTCGCCGTCACCGGTTTGACAGGTGACGAACGTTGTGCGAAGGTCGTCACATCATTGAGCCGCGCGGTGAAACGCACGAGAGGGATCCACATGATCAACAGGCGCACCTTCAGCAAGGCTGTCGGCCTGAGCACCGGCGCCACCGCGGTCTCGCTGTCCGGCCTCCAGAGCAGCGCGTCGGCCGCGGCCCCGAAGCCCACGGCGGGCGGTCCTCCCGCTCCCACGGTGCCCACCATCCCGCCCGGCACCCACACGGAGTTCAGCTCGCTCAAGCACGTGAAGGCGGGCGTCCTGGACATCGGGTACGCCGAGGCGGGCCCCGCGCACGGTCCGGTGGTCCTCCTGCTGCACGGCTGGCCCTATGACATCCACAGCTTCGTCGACGTCGCCCCACTCCTCGCCGACCAGGGCTACCGCGTTGTCGTCCCGTACCTGCGCGGCCACGGCAGCACCCGCTTCCTGTCCGGGCACACCCCGCGCAACGCCGAGCAGTCGGCCATCGCGCTGGACATCATCGCCTTCATGGACGCCCTCAAGATCCACCAGGCGGTCCTCGCCGGCTTCGACTGGGGCTCGCGCACCGCGGACATCATCGCCGCCCTGTGGCCGGAGCGGGTCAAGGCGCTCGTCTCCACCAGCGGCTACCTGATCACCAATGTGAAGGCCCAGCTGGAACCCGCCGCCCCGGCCGTGGAGCACAACTGGTGGTACCAGTGGTACTTCGCCAGCGACCGCGGCAAGAAGGCGATGGAGAACGAGGACCAGCGCATCGCGCTGTGCCGCTACGTGTGGACGCTCGTCTCGCCGAACTGGAACTTCGACGACGCCACCTTCGCGCGCACCGCCCAGGCCTTCAAGAACCCCGACTACGCCGCCATCGTCCTCTACAACTACCGCTGGCGCATCGGCCTGATCGAGGGCGACCGCCGCTACGACCGCTACGAGAAGCAGCTCGCGGCCCAGCCCCCGATCCACGTCCCCACGGTCACCCTCGACGCGGCCCTCGACCCCTTCACCCCGCCCGGCGACGGCGCCGCCTACCGCGACCACTTCACCGGCCCGTACCAGCACCGGACCATCGCGAACATCGGCCACAACCTGCCGCAGGAGGCACCCACCACCTTCGCCCAGGCCGTGGTCGACGCCGACCGTCTCTGAGTCCCGGTGGAGATCCGGTGGGGCGAAGTCACGTGGTGGAGTCGGCCGACAACGGCGGAACCGTGCACCCTGGCATGCGACGCGGTGGTGCTGCTGCCCGCCGGGGCCACCTGGCTCCGTAACCGAGAGCCGACGCCGTTGGCCGCACTGCGCGGCTCTTGCCAATACTCCAGCCGTAGATCGTGATCCTGCTCGTGTGGACGCCGCGGAAATGGCCGGCGTTGATCATCTGGACGAGATCGCCCACACCATCCGCGGCATCCGTCCCTTGCCCGCTTACTCCGGTCCCCCGAGGCGGAGGGCGTCCTCAATCTCCCTGAGCTTCTCAGAGGACAGCACGCCTGCCCGCTCGACCAGGTCGTCCCGGGACACGATGGTCAGCCACGTGCAAGGGGTGAAGCCTGGACGCGGGAGCGCGAACCGCAGCACGCCTTCAAAGGGCAGTCCCTCCGTGGCGCCCACCGTCACTTCGACGCCCAGACCGCTGATGTCGACGCCCGCCGGAGGGACGACCTGCATCGCCCGGAACCCGGACGCCTCGTCTCCCGGCAGCGGCACGACCGGCCGTCGCTCATCAAACTCGACCCACCAGACTTCGAAAACTGGTGCACCACCGTTGGTCATCGGGTGGCTGGAGTTCCGAAGGGGCCCGTCACATAGGGAGTGAGAACAGCCGTACTGACCCTGAGGGCCACCGGGCATCGTCGCGCAGGGGCGTCACCATGGTCCGCAGCGGCATGGTGACCAGGCGGCCTTCGGGTTGTTCGACGAGTACGTCCTTGTCGAGCGGGTGCCAGCCGAGGCGCTGGTAGAGCGACACGAGGGGAGGCCGGCAGAAGAGGAGTGCGTGGTGAGGACCCATCGTTCGGGCGTGTTCCAGGGCAGCCGTGACGACGAGGCGAGCGAGGCCCTGACCTTGCATGGCGGGTGAGACGGCCACCCCGCCGACGCCCACCACCTCTGTCTCGGCGTCGCCGATCGCAACAAGTAGTCGCAGCAGGCCGGTGTGTGCCACGAGGCGGCCATCGTGCCGGATGCCGAAGTGCTCCTCTTTCGGCAGCCAGGTCAGACCGGTCCAGGCGACACCGAAGGGGTCATCGCCGGTGCCAAGGATCTCCTCCTGGTCCGCCTTCGTGTACTGGGCGAGCCGCACCACAGTCGGTGCCACAGTGGATCGGTTCTCGGACATTTCCACATGATGATCTCTCCGCCGAGCACTGGCCAAGCGATTCCCCAGCCGATCTGCGCCGTCCAAAGCAGGTGGGCCGGGCGCCGTTCGGTCAGGAACGTCACACTCGCCCTTCCAGGGCGACCGCGTCCGCGGTCACGGCCCCTGCCCGGAGGGCGGCGGCGAGCCCGGTCACCGGTCGAACCGGGAAAGGCGCCGGGCTTGCGGACCAGGGCCTCCAGGTAGTGGACCAGTTGGGCAGCGGCTGCGGCAACGGGCGTTCGGGGCACACGTGACTCCGGCTCCACGGCATGCGGCCGGGAGGGCGCCGTCCCTCCCGGCCGCGTCGGCGTTCGGCTCACGCCACCACCTTTCGTCACCACCTTGACAGGTGACGAGAGGCATGACAGGTTGATCACCTGCCAGGACGGTGACGCAACAGTGAGGGGTTTGGTCATGGCCAGCATCAAGAGTGGGCGCAAGCGCCTGGTGACGGGCGCGGTCGCCACGGTCGCCGCGGGTCTGGCCCTGGGCGCGTTCGCCGTCGGCGGGAGCGCCAGCGGCGCGACGAACAACGCCCGGGCGAACAGCCACACCAAGCCCACGATCGTCCTGGAGCACGGCGCCTTCGCCGACGGCTCCAGCTGGAACGGCGTCATCACCGCGCTGCGCGCCGACGGATTCCCGGTCGTCGCCGCGGCCAACCCGCTGCGCGGCCCGTCCTCCGACGCCGCGGCCCTGCGCACGGTCCTCGACCACGTCAAGGGCCCGAAGATCCTCGTCGGCCACTCCTACGGCGGCAACGTCATCACCGAGGCCGCCACCGGCGACCCCGACGTCAAGGCCCTGGTCTACGTCGCGGCCTTCCTGCCGGCCCCCGGGGAAAGCGCCCTGGAACTCACCGGCAAGTACCCCGGCTCCACCCTCCCGGACGCCCTCGACCCGGTCACCTATCGGCAGGCCGACGGCTCCACCGCCACCGACCTGTACATTCAGCAGGACAAGTTCCGCCACCAGTTCGCCGCCGACGTGCCCGCCGACCAGGCCGCGCTGATGGCCGCCGAGCAGCGGCCCATCGCCCAGTCCGCCCTGGCGGAGAAGGCCACCAGCGCCGCCTGGAAGACCATCCCCAGCTGGGACATCGTCACCACCCGCGACCTCAACATCCCCGCGGCCGTGCAGCGTTTCATGGCCAAGCGGGCCCACGCCCACACCACCGAGGTCGCCGCGTCCCACTCGGTCGCCGTCTCCCACCCCCGCCTGGTGGCCGGTGTGATCGAGCGGGCCGCCCACGCCACCGTGCGCTGACCCACCCGGAGGGCGGCGGGGCGGACGCCCCGCCGCCCCGGGAGCTGCCACGGACACCGCACGGCACACCTCACGGGTGCGCGGAGCACGGGAGAATGGACGCCATGACCTCACACACCGACCCCCGTGCGCTCGGGAAGTTCCTCAAGGCGCGCCGGGCTCAACTGGATCCCGAGGACTGCGGTCTGCCCGAGGCGGACGCCCCGCGCCGGGTCGCCGGTCTGCGCCGCGAGGAGGTCGCCCAGCTCGCCGCGATCAGCGTGGACTACTACATCCGGCTCGAACAGGGCCGGGTACGCGCCTCCGCGCCCGTGCTCGCCACCCTGGTCCGCGCCCTGCGCCTCGACGGCGACCAGCAGAGCTACCTCTACGAACTCGCGGGACGCACAGACGACCGCCCGCGCCGCCGCCCGCCCGTCCAGCAGGTGCGGCCCGCCATGCGCCGCCTGCTCGACCAGCTCGACGGGACGCCCGCGCTGGTCCTCGGCCGGCGCCTGGACATCCTGGCCTGGAACCAGGCCGCCGCCGCCCTCTACACCGACTTCGCCGGGATCCCGGCCGACCGGCGCAACTACCTGCGCCTGATGTTCACCGACCCGGAGATCCGGAAGATGCACCGGGAGTGGAGCCACGACGCCCGGGACGCCGTCGCCGCCCTGCGCATGGCGGCCGCCGCCGACCCGGACGACCCGGAGCTGGACGGCCTGGTCGCCGAACTGTCCGCGCGGGACGCGGACTTCCGCACCTGGTGGGCCGAGCACCGCGTCAACAGCGCGACCTACGGGACCAAGCAGTACCGGCACCCCTTGGTCGGCGACCTCACCCTCGACTGCGACACCTGGAACGGTGCCGACGGTTCCGGACAGCGGCTGATGGTCCTCACCGCCGAGACCGGCACCCCCTCCCACGACGCCCTGCGCATCCTCACCTCCTGGACCCCCGATCGGGCGGAACCGCACCGGGCACGCGCGCCGCGCGGCTGAACCCGCGCTCCGGCATATCCCCCTGCCGCCCCCTGCCGAAGCGGCGACGGAAGCGCTCGCCCTTCCCGGCGACACCTCGCTCACGTCACGGCCGCCATCGCCTCACCCGGTTGACCATGTCGGCTGCAACTGTCACTTCGATGTAGTAGTTGATTCCTCGTATTGCACCTCGAAGAGGCACTATCTGTCTCAGGTTGCACATCCGGCCATTACAATCGGGCCGGTGAGAGCCGACGCAGCACGCAATCTGCAAGCCGTCCTGACCACCGGGGCGCGCATGCTCGCAGCCGACCCGGGCGCGAGCATCGCGAGCATCGCCGCCGAGGCGGGAGTGGACCGGCGCACGGTCTACCGGCGCTTCGCCTCCCGCGAGGACCTCCTCGCCGCGATCTACGAAGCCAGGCTGAAGGCGGTCGAGGACGCCGTCGAGGACGCCCGGCTGCGGGAGGCGCCCGTGGCCGTCGCACTGCACCGCTACGTGGAGAACGTCATCGGCGTGAACCGCACCTGGCCGGTCGACCTGAGCCGGATGCTCGCCGACGACACCGTCCGCGCCCGCCGTGACGCCTCGGTGCGCGAGGTCGACTCCTTCCTCGAACGGGCCACCGACGAAGACCTGTTGCGCCGGGATCTGCCGCGGGGATGGGCGAGCGCGCTGCTGCCGCAGCTGATGCACCTGGTGAACCGCCAACTGCCGGAGCTGACCCCCGGGCAGGCCGCGGACGTCGTCGTCGACACCCTGCTGAACGGCCTCGGGACCCCCTGACACACCGCGCGGCGGACTGCTGATGCTCAGCCGTCGCGGGTTCGCGGACTGGCGGCGGTGCTCGTGAGTCGGTCGCCGAGCGCGCTTCTCCGGTACAGCACGTGCCGTCCGTCGCGTGTCCGGGTGACCAGTCCTGTGGAGTGCAGGACACGCAGATGTTGCGAGACGGCGCTTGGGGTGACCTTGAGCCGCCGGGCGAGCTCCACGGTGGGCAGCGGCTCCTCCAGGAGGCCGAGCAGTCTCGCTCGGGGTGAACCGAGCAGAGACACCAGGGCGGTTGTATCGACGGTCGGCATCTCCGAGCCCCACAGCGTGGCCACCCCCCGGCTGGGATAGACGAGGCTCGGCGGCTCGTCCGGGCTGACGGGGGGCGCGGGCTGGTGCGCGAACACGGACGGCAGGAGCAACAGCCCCCGGCCGGATGCCACGACCCGGTGCCTGCTGATCATCTTGTGGATGTACAGCTCGCCGCTTTGCCAGCGCAGGTTCGGGTGCATGTCGGCGAACAGCAGTCGGGCGCCCCCCAGAGCGAGCTGGCGGGCGCGGTAGGTCATGTCGGCTTCCAGCACCAGTCGCATCTGCGGCCACATCGGCTCGATGGCCACCTCCCAGTACTGCCGCAGGAGATCGCAGATGGCATCGCGGAGTCTGGTGACAGGTGCGTCCTCGGCGGCGGTGGCGTCGCGGAGCGCTTCGGGAACAGGGTCCGGCGCGTGCGCAAGCAGCAGGTCGTGCCGGACCCGAGCGCAGGACGCCTGACGGACGACGGAGAGTTCTTCTTCGAAGGCCGGTGCGAAGCTCGTGGGATTCGGGGTCAGGAAGTCGGGGAGGGTGCGCCGCTGGGCGACCAGGGACATCAGTAGACCGGTGTCGAGCCTGCCGAGTCGTCCGAGTACGGACCTGCGCCAGGGCAGATGCAGCGCCGACAGGCCCGGATCCTGCAGCACGCGCAGGCTGAACAAGGTTTCGTTCAGGGGTGAGAGGGCGAAGCGGGTGTCCGCGAGGTCGTCGACCCCGAGCACGAAGCTGATCATTAAGCTCTACGCTACATCGATTGGCGGCGCCGCGTCGATGCCGTGGACTTCCTCTCATGACAGACACAACTCAGGTGCAGCGCACGGCGGTTGTCACCGGCGCGGCACGGGGAGTCGGCACCGCTGCGGCCAGGCGTCCGGCCGGCGGCGGCCTGACGGTCGGCGTGATCGACCTGGTCGAGCCGGACTGCGCCGAGACTGTGGAGGCCGTCACCGGTATCGGCGGAGCAGCTCTGGCTGTCGCCGCTGACGCGGGCATCGCCGGGGCCGGACCTCGCGCCGACCCCGCGAAGGCGGGTCCGATCGCATCCACCCCGTCGCCCGCTCTCCGGCTCCGACCGTATGGCATGACGGCGAACGCCATCGCGCCGGGATCCGTCGTGAGCGGCATGAGCAGGGCCTCGGCCCGGCGGCTCGGCCTGCGCTTCGAGGAGTTCCGGCGCGGGGCGGCGCAGTCCCTCCCGGTCGGCCGGGTGGGACTGCGTGAGTTGGTCTCCGGCCGGGTCATCTGCGTCGCGGCGGCCCGGCGGGCTGAAGGATGAGCCGCCGGACGGTCCTGATCCTGGCTGTCACCTGCGCCGTGGCAGTGGGCAACATCTACTTTCCGCAGGCCGTCGGTCCACTGGTCGCCGCCGGACTGCATGTGCCGCCCGATTCGGCCGCCGCGGTGGTGACCGCCACTCAGGCCGGCTACACGGCCGGGACGGTCTTGCTGGTGCCGCTCGGCGACCGGCTCCCGCACCGCTCGTTCCTCGTCGTCCTCCTCGCCCTGACCGGCCTGGCTCTGCTCGCAGGGGGTTGCGCACCGACTCTGCCGGCCCTCATCGCCGCCAGCACCCTTGTCGGCCTGACCACCGTGGGCGCGCAGATCGTAGGCCCCCTGGCGGCCGGTCTCGTGGCCGCCGACCGCCAAGGAGCGGTGATCGGCACCCTGCTGAGCGGATCGACCGGCGGCATGCTGCTGGCTCGGACCTTCAGCGGCACGCTCGGAGAGTGGCTGGGCTGGCGGGCCCCCTATCTGGTCGCCGCGGTCCTGGCCCTGCTCCTCGCCACCGTCCTGGCGTTCGCGGTGCCGACCACAACACCGTCCTCCCGCCAGCCGTACACAGCGCTCCTGGCCGAGCCGCTGCGCCTGCTGCGCACCGAGCCGGACCTGCGCCGCTCGTGCCTCTACCAGGCAACCGTCTTCGCCGGGTTCTCCGCGGTCTGGACCTGCCTGGCTCTCCTGCTCAACGGACCGGCCTACGGGCTGGGTGCCCAGGCGGCAGGAATGATCGCCCTGGTCGGCGCGGCGACCATGGTCTGCACCCCGCTCGCCGGCCGTCTGACGGACCGCTACGGCCCCGATCCGGTGAACCTGGTCTGCCTGCTCGGCGTCCTCGTCTCCGCCGTGATTCTCACTGCCGGCGCCCGTGGCGGCACGCTGGGCCTGACCTTCCTGACAGTCGGCACACTGCTGCTCGACACCTCGATGCAGTCCGGCATGGTCGCCAATCAGGTCCGCGTCCACGCCCTGCGCGTCGACGCGCGCAGCAGGCTCAACACCGCCTACATGACCTGCGCCTACGTCGGCGGCAGCGCAGGTTCCTGGCTCGGGATACGCGTCTGGAGCCGGGCCGGCTGGTGGGGCGTGTGCGTGCTCGTCGCGCTGCTTGCCGCACTGGCCCTGGCCCGCCACCTACTGGCGCTGTACAAGTTCGGGGAAGACCCGACCGGGGACCGCGCGGCGCACGCGGACGGCCGCAGCCGCCTGTCCCGGTGAGGAGGTACGCCGGGACGGGAAGCAGCACGGGCGCGGGGTGTCCGCTCGCTCCACCGTTGTTCTACTCCGGCCCGGCCGCCTGGCGAAGGTGCCTGCTCACGTCGCCGACCAGGTTGATGCGAACCCGGCGCTGCACGAACCGCCACCGACCGTCCCGGCGCTCGAAGCGGTCGTGGTACCGGCCGCCGGCGATGGCTTGAAGGGGCAGGCCGGGCAGGGCCTGAAGCACGGTGACGTACGAGCGGGCCGCCGCCGTGTCCGCTTCCTCGTCGACCTCTACGGCGACGTTGGTGGTGACGTGCTGGGTCCGCGGGGTGCCGTCGGGGTAGACGATCACGGTGTCGCGGAACATCTTCGCGATCGCGTCGCGTCCGCTCACCGGCTCGCCGCTGCCCGTGAAGACCGCGTCGGCGAGGAGTTCGCCGACTCCGTCGAAGTCCCCGTCGTCCACCAGTTCGGCGTACCGGGCGATCAGGTTCTCGACGGCGCGGTGGCTCGGTGTCCGGTCTGCGGGCGTACGGGGGGATGCGGACATGGTCGCCTCCAGGCGGGACGGGCCGGGGGTACGCGCGCCGCCTCTGGCCCCGGAGCTGCGGGGCGGCCGGTCGAGTCACACCCCCGGCGGGTGACTGAACATCCTTCAGGAGTAACCGTCTTGACGGGTGACGGAAGCGCATGCAAGCCTTTCGTTACCGGTCAGACCGGTTACTTCTCAGTGAGGACACATCCCATGGCAGTCGTACGCTTCCACCTCGTCTCCACGCTCGCCCCCAAGGACGTGCTGGGGGTGCTGACCGACTTCGGCCCCTCCCGCCCCGAGACCTGGCCCACCATCGACGCGGACCACTTCGAGGTCCACGACCTCGGCGACACCTGGGCCGAGGTCACCGAGGGCACCGCCGCCGCCTGGGAGCGGGCCCGCTACGCATGGCGGCCCGGCGGCGACACCGTCACCGTCAGCACCCTCGACTCCAAGCTCTTCGGCGCCGGCGGCGGCTGGGTGTTCAGGTTGACCCCCGAGGGCGACGGCACCCGCGTCGACGTCGAGCTCACCCGGCAGCCGGCCACCCTCAAGGGCAAGGTGCTCGCCTCCCTGCTCCCCCTCGCCGCCCCCGGCTCCCTGCGCAAGTCCTTCGCGGGCCCCCTCCAGGCCAAGTGACCCCGGCACGAAGGGGCCGGCCCCTTCGTCATGCCTTCGTGGGCGGGGTCACTTTCCGGCACCGAGGCCCGCGGTGAAGAAATCAGTGAGCTCCGCGACGGCCGGGTCGACGTACTCCTTCTTGTCATAGAGGTCGACGTGGCTCGCGCCCCCGATCCAGTGCAGTTCCTTCGGGCCGGTGGCACGCTGGTGGACGTCGACGGCCATCCACGAGGTGACGGCACGGGTGCCGACGATCTGCAACAGCGGACGGTCGCCGAGCAGCGGTACGGCCTGGAAGGCGTCGAAGGCGGCCATCTTGTCTACGCTCTCCCAGACGAAGAACTTCGCGGACCGCTCGTGCGCCCCGCGGGGCGTGCAGTAGTAGTCGAAGCCGTCGGCACCGTGCTCACCGGCGAGCGCGGCCTGTTCGGCCGTCTCCGGGAAGATCGGCAGGACCGCCGGCTCCGCGCCGCGGGCGGCAGCGGTACGGGCCTGGGCGGCGGCGTCCAGCATGCCCTGGAAGACGGCGGGGTCCTGGGTGCCGTCGGCACCGAGGCGGAACTGGCGGGCGATGTCGACACCGCTGACGGTGGCCACCGCCTTGATCCGGTGGTCGCCTCCGGTGGCGGTGAGCACGTAGCCGCCGGAGGCGCAGATGCCCAGGGCGCCGATGCGGTCGGCGTCGACCTCGTCGCGTGTGGTGAGGAAGGAGACGGCGGCCTTGAGGTCCTCGACCCGGTGGGCGGGGTCCTCCAGACCGCGCGGCAGACCGCCGGACTCTCCCTGGAAGGCGGAGTCGAAGGCGAGCGCGACGAAGCCCTGTTCGGCCAGCCGGCCGGCGTACAGACCGGCCGTCTGCTCCTTGACCCCGCTGCCGGGGTGACCGACCACGATCGCGGGCCGTGGGCCCCGTGCCGCGGTGTCAGGGATGTAGAGGTGACCGAGGATCTCGATCCCGGCGCTGTCGAAGGTGACACGGGTCCTGGGCATGGGGGAACTCTCCTTAGGGTGACGCTGAAGTCCGGGGGCCGCCGCACCGGTCGGTCGGCTCGGTGTCCGCACCGTCCGGGCCGGGCACACACCCACCATGCGTCCGGCCGGCCCCGGCCGGGAGAGCCAGGTTTCTGCCTGGGAAGGATCCTGCCCCCTCACCCCTGCGTCGCGCCGAGGTCGCCCGGCTGGACCAGCTCGGCCACACCGTCACCGTCAACCCGGTCGAAGGCGTGGCCCGACCGGTCAGGGACCAAGTGCCCGGCGGACCGGACGACCACCGGGCACCCAGTTCGGTCAGTGCGGGGACGGGGAGGCGCACCGGAAGCTGGACGCGAGGGTCGGGTCTCCGTGGCCCTTGTAGCGGGACACCGCGGGGTAGCTGCACAGGTCGTGCTCGACCTGCCTGCCGTCGGCGTTGATCAGCGTGGCGGGCAGCGTCCGGGGCGCCTTGCCGTGCTCGACCCAGGAGGTCAGCGCGGCCAGGCCGTCGGTCGAACCGTCAGCGCCGTCGAGGCCGCAGTGGGCGGTGCTCGGCGCGATGAACAGACGGTAGAAGTCGGCGGTCTTCCTGGCGCTCCCGATCTCCCGCACGACCTGGTCGCGGTACCGCACCGTGCCGTCGGCGGGGATGAACTGGTCGGCGCCCCCGTGCCAGGTGAGCAGCTTGCCACCGGACTTGCGGAAGGCGGACAGGTCCGGGTCGTCGGTGCCGATGACCTTGTCGTACTCGGTCTCGGACTGCCTGAACAGCCGGGTGAAGTCGCTGTAGGTGATCTTCGAGACGTCGAAGGACGGGTCCTTCTTCAGGAACAGCTGGACCCAGAGGGCGGGCACCGGGAAGGGCACGCCCTTGACCGTGCCGTCGGTGTCGGTCGTGCTGCCGGCCAGGCCGCTCAGGTCGGCGCCCACCGGGACGCCGGCCCACAGCTTCTTGCCCGAGGCGGTGCGCGGGCCGTCCCAGATCTTGCGGACCACGTTCGCGTCGGCCGCCGTGATGGTCAGCTCCTTGCCGTCGCACACGACCTTGGTGCCGATCAGCCGGCGGGGGTCGAAGTCGCAGCGGGACGCGTCGTCGACCAGGCCGTCCTGGACACCGTCGAGCTTGTCGCAGGCCTTTACGGCGGCCTTGGTGAAGGCCTTGAACTCGCAGTCGGTCGGGAAGGTCCTCTCGTTGTTCATGACCACCTGCGGCCACAGGGTGGCGACCTCGAACTCGTCCCAGCTGACTGCGGGCGCGTCCGCGAGGATGCCGTCGTAGTCGTCGGGGTAGCGCTGGGCCTCCATGTAGCCCTCGCGTCCGCCGGTGGAACAGCCGGTGAAGTAGGAGAAGGCGGCGCGCTTGCCGTACACCCCGTGCACGACCTCCTTGCCGACGACCGCGGCCTCGTGCTGGGAGCGGGAGGCGAAGTTCTCCAACAGCGCGGCGTTCACCCGGCCCTTGCTCTTCAGCACCCAGCCGGTGTCGAGGACGTCGCCGATGCCCGCGTCCGTGGTGGTGGCCGCGTAGCCGTTCTTCACGGCGGTGGCCAGTCCGACGCCGTTGTCACCGGCGCTGTAGGCGCTGCCGCCGATGGCCTGGAAACGGCCGTTCCACATGGTCAGGGGCAGCCAGGTCTGCACCTTGGCGTGGTCGTCGTCCCCCGGGTGGGTGAGGGTGACCGTCACCTGGCAGAAGGCGGGGACGCCGGAGACGTCCCCGCCGAGCAGGCCGGTGCCGTGGATGGTGCCACCGGCCTGGCGGACCGCCGTCACGGACTCCACCTTCGTGCCGGACGGGGTCTGCACCGACGGCGCCGTACAGGCCGGGGCCGTGGAGAGTGAGGTCAGGGGCTCCGCCGAGGCGGTCGGCAGGTACACCGCCGCAGCCAGCGGCACGCCGGCCGCGAGGACAGTGAGAGCTTTCTTCATGGCTTTCCCATCAGAGAAGTAGGTGTGCACCCGGCTGCGGCGACACATGTGCGCGACATATCGAGAGCGACAGTGGGCGGGCCGCGGGACTCACCGCGGACGGCGTCCGCGGGTCACCGGAACAGGCTCGGGCTCGCCGAAACCGAGCCAGACGCTATCACCGGTTAAGGCGGTGACGAAAGAGTGTGCGTCGAAGCGAGGGGCGGGTTGTCACGCGCACCGGCTGCTAGGCTTCAGCGGACTTGGACCATGTATCGAGGAGTCGCAGTCGTGGTGGGTGAAGACGACATCTCCGGGTGAGACCCGGTCCTGACGGTCACCGGCAGGCGCACAGGAGCGCCGCCGACGTGGCCCGTCTCGTCGTACCCCTGATCCCACGTCTGCCCTGGGCAGAGGCCTCTTCCCTGCCCTCACGCCCTTCGAGGTCATCACCATGTCCGGCGCTTCCGTCGTCTGCTCGAACCTGTCCTTCGCCTGGCCCGACGACACCCCCGTCTTCCACGACCTGTCGTTCACCGTGTCCCCCGGCCGCACGGGCCTGGTCGCCCCCAACGGCTCCGGCAAGAGCACCCTGCTCAAGCTGATCGCCGGTGAACTCAAGCCCGCCACCGGCTCGGTGTCGGTCGGCGGCACCCTCGGCCACCTCCCGCAGAGCCTCCCGCTGACCGGCAACCTCACCGTCGCCGAGGTACTCGGCGTCGACGCGGTGATCCGCGCCATCGACGCCGTGGAGTCCGGCGACGTCGACGAGGAGCACTTCACCACCATCGGCGACGACTGGGACATCGAGGAGCGCACCCGCGCCCAGCTCGACCGCCTCGGGCTCACCGACCTCACCCTGGACCGCAGCCTGCGCACCCTCAGCGGCGGCCAGGTTGTCTCCCTCGGCCTCGCCGCCCAGCTGCTGAGGCGTCCCGACGTCCTGCTGCTCGACGAACCCACCAACAACCTCGACGTCGAGGCCCGGCACAGGCTCTACGACGTG
Source organism: Streptomyces sp. NPDC021562 (assembly GCF_040640875.1). Taxonomy (NCBI): domain Bacteria; kingdom Bacillati; phylum Actinomycetota; class Actinomycetes; order Kitasatosporales; family Streptomycetaceae; genus Streptomyces; species Streptomyces sp. NPDC021562. The sequence goes on along the minus strand of NZ_JBFACN010000013.1, from coordinate 218,444 downwards.
CTCTCCGACTTCTCCGGCTGCCTGCTGCTGGTCAGCCACGACCGCGCGCTGCTCGACCGCATGGAGCGCATCGCCGAACTCGGCAGCGACGAACTGCGCCTGTACGGGGGCAACTTCACGGAGTACGAGGAGGCGGTGCGCGCCGAGCAGGAGGTCGCCGAGAAGAACGTCCGCAACGCCGAGGCGGACCTCAAGCGCGAGAAGCGGGAGATGCAGCAGGCCCGCGAACGCGCCGAACGCCGCGCGAGCAACGCTGCCAGGAACCTCAAGAACGCCGGCCTGCCCAAGATCTTCGCCGGCACCATGAAGCGCGGCGCGCAGGAGGCCGCGGGCAGGTCCGGCACGATGCACGCCTCCCGGGTCAGCGACGCCAAGTCCCGCCTCGACGAGGCCGGACGCGCGCTGCGCGACGAGCAGCGCCTCACCCTGGAACTGCCCGACACCCGGGTACCGGCCGGGCGCAACCTCTTCCTCGGCGAGGGCATGCAGGTCCGCCTCGGAGACCGGCTCATGTTCTCGGCGGGCGGGGTCGACCTGACCGTCCGCGGCCCGGAGCGGATCGCGCTCACCGGTCCCAACGGCGCGGGCAAGACCACCCTGATGCGACTGATCACCGGCGAACTCGCCCCGGACAGCGGGGAGATCAAGCGCAACGACGGCCGGATCGCCTGTCTCTCACAACGGCTGGACCTGCTGGACCCGGACCGCACCGTGGCGGAGAACTTCGCCGCGTTCGCACCCGAGCGGCCCGAGGCGGAACGGATGAACCTGCTCGCCCGCTTCCTCTTCCGGGGCGCACGGGCGCACCTGCCGGTCAGGGTGCTCTCCGGCGGGGAGCGGCTGCGCGCCACCCTGGCGTGCGTGCTCTGTGCCGAACCCGCCCCGCACCTGCTGTTGCTCGACGAGCCCACCAACAACCTCGACCTGGTCAGCGTGGGCCAGCTGGAGAGCGCGCTCAACTCCTACCAGGGCGCCTTCCTGGTGGTCAGCCACGACGAGCGGTTCCTCGCGGAGATCGGCGTGAACCGCTGGCTGCGGCTGGCCGACGGGGCGCTCAAGGAGACGGGGGCTCCCACCGTGTGAGCCCCCGGTGTGTGACGCGGCCCGCGTCCGAGGCCTTGTGCCCGGCGGGCCGCCCACCCCTCACCGCCGACCACCCCTCACCGATCACATGGGACGGTTCCCGTGCCTCAGCCCGCTCTGCTCGCCCGCGACCTCGTCCGCAGTCTGGGCGGCCGTCGTGTCCTCGACGGCGTCTCCCTGACCGCCTCCCCCGGCCGGCGCATCGGCCTGATCGGGGAGAACGGCGTCGGCAAGTCCACCCTGCTGCGGGTACTCGCCGGCGTCGACGAACCCGACGAGGGCCGTGTCACCCGCCCCGCCGACCTCGGTTTCCTGCACCAGGAGATGCGGTTCGACGCCTCGTCGACCATCGCCGCGGTGCTGGCCGAGGCCCTGCGGGAGGCCCGCGAGGACCTCGCCGAGCTGGACCGGCTCGGCGAACGGCTGGCGCTCGTCCCGCAGGACGGCCCCGGTCACCGGGAACTCCTCGACGCCTACGGGCGCCGCCTGGAGCTGGCCCAGGACCGGGAGTCCTGGGACGCCGACCGCCGCGCCGCCCTGGTCCTGGACGGCCTGGGCCTCGGCGCCTTCGGGCACGACCGCTCACTCGGCTCACTCTCCGGCGGCCAGCGCGGCCGTCTCGCCCTGGCCGCACTGCTGGTACGGCGCCCGTCCGCACTGCTCCTGGACGAACCGACCAACCACCTGGACGACGAGGCGGCCGCCTTCCTGGAGGAGCAGGTCCGCGGCCTGCCCGGCGCCGTGGTGATCGCCAGTCACGACCGGGCGTTCCTCGATGCGGTCTGCACCGACCTGGTCGACCTCGACCCGGCGGTGGACGGCCCGGTCCACCACGGCGGCAACTACAGCGCCTACCTGTCCGAGAAGCAGGCGGAGCGGGAGCGCTGGGAGCGGCGGTACGCCGAGGAGCAGGAGGAACTGCGGGCGCTTCGGGAGTCGGCGGGCGTGACCGCGCACCGGGTGGCGCCGGACCGAGGTCGTACCGACAACGAGAAGATGGGCTACGGCCACCGGGCGGGCCGCGTGCAGAGCTCGGTGTCCCGACGGGTGCGCAATGCCACGCGGCGGCTGGCGGAACTGGAGCGGAACCGGGTCGCCGAACCGCCGAGGCCGCTGCGCTTCACCGGCGGCGAACTCGCGGCACGTGCCGCGGAGGGCCCCGAGCCGCTGACGGCGCTGCACGGGGTGCGGGTGCCCGGCCGGCTGGCGCTGGACGCGCTGGAGGTGTCACCGACCGACCGGCTGCTGGTCACAGGCGGCAACGGAGCGGGCAAGTCGACGCTGCTCGCCGTGCTCGCCGGGCGGCTCACCGCCGAGGGCGAGGTCCACCGGCGGCGCGGGCTGACGGTGGGGCTGCTCAGCCAGGACACCGTTTTCGGACGGCCCGACCGTACGGTCAGGGACACCTACGAGTTGTCCCTGGGAGCGCAGCGGGCAGAAAAGGTGCCGTTGAACTCCCTCGGTCTGCTGCACGACGCGGACCTCGGCAAGCCGGTCGGGCAGCTGTCGGTGGGGCAGCGCAGGCGCCTGGCGCTGGCCCTGCTGGTGGCCCGGCCGCCCCAGCTGCTCCTGCTCGACGAGCCCACCAACCACCTCTCCCCCGCCCTGTGCGACGAACTGGAGGCCGCGCTGGGTCCCGGCCCCGGCGCGATCGTCGTGGCGAGCCACGACCGCTGGCTGCGCCGACGACGGCAGGGCCGCGAACTGCGGCTGGCGCCTCTGCAAGACCCCGCGCACCACCTGGAGCGGTGACGAACGCTTGCCTGGACTGGAGTCACCTGTCAAGATGGTGATGTGAATCTCAACCATGTGTTCGTCTGCGGCCACCCTGCGCTCGACTTCGCCGCCACGCTCCGCGCCCGGCGCTCGACCCGGTTCGAGATGTTCGTGACCCCGGAGCGGCTGAACGCCTGGTACCTGGAGTCCGGGCTGGTCGACACGATCACGCCCGCCGAGGGGGACGACGTCCGGGAGGCGACCGCCGTACGCGAGGCGGTCTACCGGCTCGTCACCGACCGCCGCCTCGGCGAGGGCTTCGATCCCGAGGCGCTCGAGACGGTCAACGCCGCCGCCCGCAAGAGCCCGGTGACGCCCCAGCTCACCGAGAACGGCCGGCTCACCGAGGCGACCCCGGAGCAGGCGCTGGCGACCGTCGCCCGGCAGGCCGTCGAACTGCTCAGCGGCCCGGACGTCCCCCTGATGAAGGAGTGCGGCAACCCCGAGTGCACGCGCGTCTACATCGACCGCTCCCGCGGAATGCGGCGCCAGTGGTGCGGCATGGAGTCCTGCGGCAACAAGATCAAGGCCGCCGCCTACCGCGCCCGCAAGAAGACCGAGCCCGCCGCCGGGCACTGACCGTCCGGGTCCCCGCCGCGCCGCGAACCCGCCGGCCCCTGAGGCTGACGGGTCCCGCATCCGCCTCAAGATCACTCGCGGTGCCGACCCCGGGCTGCGACCGGTCGACGACCTCGGAAGTCATTCGCGGGCCATCCGCTCCACTCGGCGTGACCTTCGCTGCCGCAAGGTCGATACTGCCCACAGCAGGATTTTGACCGCGCCGCCACCGATCACCAACGTATACCCGACACCCCACCAGGGCAGTCAGCACCAGGACCGCCAGGACCCGCTTCCAGCCGCGCTGGACCGCGGGGTCGAAAATCGGCTGCACCCGTCCTGACCAGCAAGGACTTACACCAGAGGGCCACTGTCAACATCGCCGGGAGGAACCCGTGAAGATGCTCATCAACGTTCCGGAGACCGTGGTGGCGGACGCGCTGCGGGGTATCGCGGCGGCACATCCCGATCTCGCCGTGGACGTGGAGAACCGGGTGATCGTGCGGCGGGACGCGCCCGTCGCCGGGCAGGTGGCGCTGGTGTCGGGCGGGGGATCCGGGCACGAGCCCCTGCACGGTGGGTTCGTCGGTCCCGGCATGCTGTCGGCGGCCTGCCCCGGTGAGGTGTTCACGTCCCCGGTCCCGGACCAGATGGCCCGGGCCGCCGCGGCCGTGGACAGCGGGGCCGGGGTGCTGTTCATCGTGAAGAACTACACGGGTGACGTGCTCAACTTCGACATGGCCGCCGAGCTCGCCGAGGACGAGGGCATCCAGGTCGCGAAGGTGCTCGTCAACGACGACGTGGCGGTCACCGACAGCCTCTACACCGCCGGCCGGCGGGGCACCGGCGCGACCCTGTTCGTGGAGAAGATCGCCGGTGCCGCCGCCGCCGAGGGACAGCCGCTGGAGCGGGTGGAGTCCATCGCGCGCCAGGTGAACGAGAACTCCCGCAGTTTCGGCGTCGCGCTGAGCGCCTGCACCACCCCGGCCAAGGGCACCCCGACCTTCGACCTGCCGCCGGGCGAGCTGGAGTTGGGCATCGGCATCCACGGCGAACCGGGCCGGGAGCGGCGGGCCATGATGACCTCGGGCGAGATCGCCGACTTCGCGGTCAACGCCATCCTGGAGGACATGACCCCGCGCCGGCCGGTGCTCGTACTGGTCAACGGCATGGGCGCCACCCCGCTCCTGGAGCTGTACGGGTTCAACGCCGAGGTGCAGCGGGTGCTCGCCGAGCGCGGTGTGAGCGTGGCGCACACCCTCGTCGGCAACTACGTCACCTCCCTGGACATGGCCGGTGCGTCGATCACCCTCTGCCAGGTCGACGAGGACCTGCTGCGCCTGTGGGAGGCGCCGGTGCGCACGCCGGCCCTGCGCTGGGGGATGTGAGCGAGCACCGGAACCGACCCCGCACCCGTATCGCACGCACGTACCGCACGCAAGGAGATCCCGTGCTCGACGCCGATTTCTTCCGCCACTGGATGGCGGCGACCGCCACGTCCGTCGACCGTGAGGCCGAGCGGCTCACCGCCCTCGACTCGCCGATCGGGGACGCCGACCACGGCAGCAACCTCCAGCGCGGGTTCAGGGCGGTGGTGGCCGCGCTGGAGAAGGACTCGCCCGGCACTCCGGGTGCCGTGCTCACGCTCGCCGGGCGGCAGCTGATCTCGACGGTGGGCGGCGCGTCCGGACCGCTGTACGGCACGCTGCTGCGCAGCACCGGCAAGGCGCTCGGCGACGCGGCCGAGGTCAGTGAGGCGCAGTTCGGCGATGCCCTGCGGGCGGGGGTGGACAAGGTGATGGCGCTGGGCGGGGCCGCTCCCGGGGACAAGACGATGATCGACGCCCTGGTCCCGGCCGTCGACGCGCTCGCGGACGGCTTCGGTGCGGCGCGGGCCGCGGCCGAGGAGGGTGCGGTGGCGACGACTCCGCTGCAGGCGCGCAAGGGCCGGGCCAGTTATCTCGGGGAGCGCAGCATCGGTCACCAGGACCCGGGTGCCACCTCGTCGGCACTGCTCGTCGCCGCGCTCGAGGAGGCGTCCGGTGAGTGACGGCAGGCTGGTGGGGATCGTGCTGGTGTCGCACAGCGCCGAGGTGGCGGCTTCCGTGGCGGAACTGGCCAAGGGGCTGGCGGGCGGTGCCGTCGAGGTGCCGGTCGCCGCGGCCGGTGGCACCGAGGGCGGCGGGCTCGGCACCAGTGCCGAGCTGATCGCGGCCTCCGCCCTGTCGGTGGACAGAGGTGCGGGGGTGGCCGTCCTGACCGATCTGGGCAGCGCGGTGCTGACCGTGAAGGCGCTGCTCGCCGAGGGCGACGAACTCCCGGACGGCGCCCGCCTGGTGGACGCCCCGTTCGTGGAGGGCGCGGTCGCCGCGGTCGTCACGGCGGCCACCGGGGCCGACCTCGACGCCGTGGAGGCCGCGGCCGCCGAGGCGTACACCTACCGCAAGGTCTGAGCACCCCGCGAAGGCGGGCGGGCCGCCCGCGGCTTGCGCAGCCGGCCCCAGCGCCCTGCTGCCGGGCGGCACGACGCCGCGGAGGTCCACCAGAAGGGCCCGCGGGGGTCCGCCAGAAGGGGTCTAGGACAGGCCGTCCGCCACGACGGCGAGGGCCGAGCGCATGGTCTCCATGAGTTCGGCCTCCGCCGTGGCCGGGTCGGCCGTCCCGTCGGCCGCGCGCCACGCGTGGTGTTCGACGGCCGCGCGCAGGGCCGCGTTGAACATGGCGGCCTGGATGGCGGGCCGCAGATCGTCGGCGGGCAGCCCGGCGCGCGCGGCGAGGGCCCGGGCGAACGCCGGTTCGGCCTCGTCGTAGGTCTGGAGCCATTCCGCGCGCAGGCCCGGCTCGGTCCGGGTCAGCCGGACCAGGGCGCCGACGGTGGCGCGGTCGGGGCCCCGCACCAGCCGGTTGTCGCCGCCCACGGCGCTCTCGAAGGCCTCCGTCAGCGGGCGGCCGGGCCGCCAGGCGCGCAGGCCGTCGGCGACCACCTCGATACCGGCCGCGAACAGCGGTCGTACGCAGGCCTCCTTGCTCGGGAAGTAGCGCCACACCGTGCGCGCCGAGACCCCGACCGCCTGACCGATCTGCTCGCCCGTGGTCGCGGTCACGCCCTGGGCGACGAACAGGTCCACCGCGGCGCGGGCGATCTCCAGCCGGATCTCGGCCTTGCGCTCCTCGGTCAGGGGCGGCCGTCCCGTGCGTCCCCCTGCTGTGGTCATCTGCCCCTCCGGTTCCGGTGCCTGGTCCCCGGAATTCTCTCCGAGGAACGGGAGCGGCGGAAATTCTCGGCCATGATTTTATGTCACTGGACGACATTAAGTCGTAGGGTGGTGCGGCACCGGGCGCCGAGCGCCCTTGACACAGCTGAGAGGGGCATCACATGGCCGACGGACTCGACGGGCGCTGCGTCGTCGTCACCGGCGCGGGATCGGGGATCGGCCGGGCCACCGCCCTGGCCTTCGCGAGGGAGGGCGCCCGGGTCCTGGTCGCCGACCTGAACGCCGAGGGCGCGTTCGCGGCGGTCCGGGAGATCGAGGAGGCGGGCGGCACGGCGGTGGCCGTCACCGGCGACCTCAGCGAGCAGTCCGTGGTGGACGAGGTGGTCACGACCGCCGTGGCGCGCTTCGGCGGCGTGGACGTGCTGGTGAACAACGCCGGGATCATGGACCGCATGTCGGCCCTGGCGGACGTCGGCGACGCCGAGTGGGAGCGGGTGATACGGGTCAACCTCACCGCACCCTTCCTGCTCACCCGGGCCGTGCTGCCGCACATGCTGGCGGCGGGCCGGGGTGCGATCGTCAACACCGCCTCCGAGGCCGGCCTGCGGGGCAGCGCGGCGGGCGCCGCCTACACGGCCTCGAAGCACGGCGTCGTCGGTCTCACCAAGAACCTGGCCGTCATGTACCGCAACCAGGGCATCCGGGCCAACGCGATCGCGCCGGGCGGCACCAGGACCGGGATCCGGCTGGACTTGGAGGAGGGCGCCCACGGTCCGGCCGCCCTCGGGCCCTACTTCGGCAACGTGGGCGACGTCTCCGAGCCCGAGGAGCAGGCGGCGGCGATCGTCTTCCTCGCTTCGGACGCGGCGAGCAGCATCAACGGCGCGATCCTGCCGGTGGACAACGGCTGGGCGGCCGTCTGACCCCGGCACCTGAGCACCGGGCGGGAGGCGCCGGCGCCCGGCGGCTCAGCCGCCGTCGGTGAACTGAGCGGCCAGGCGCTCCCCCTCCGCCTCCGCCGTCTCGCGGTTCTCGATGGGGCTGATCTCCGAGTCCCGGAAGACGATGTACGTCACGCCGGAGGAGACCCCGCCGGACCGCGGGTCGGCGTCCATGTCCAGCCCCTTGGCGGTGGCGTACGACGCCTCACCGATGATGTCACGCGGTCCCGTGTCGCCGACGACGGCGTACTGCACCCGTCCCTTGTAGATGACCGCCGCGACCGCCCCGCCCCGGATGCCGTACGCCCGGGGGTCCCAGCGGCGGCTGGGGCCGGGCACGACGACATAGGGGAGTTTCTCCGCGTTCAGATGGCGGCCGTCGGACTGCTGGAAGGCGGTGGCGGCGGAGAACGCGGGATCGGCGGCACGGTTGCAGTGGGCGGTGACCCGGCCGTCGCAGTCGATGTCCAGATCGGCCTTCCAGAAGACGGCCCGGTCGGTGCCGCACACGGGGACGGTGGCGGCGGTACCGGCGTCGGTGCGGTAGCGGCCCCTGGACACCTGGGTGCAGTCGCGCACCCGGGCCAGCAGATCGGTGGCGGTGATCCGGTGCCGGTCGCCGTGGGCGGCGAGCGAGGCGGCGGGGGTGGGCAGCGTGGTCGGGGTGAGCAGGGCGGCGCCGGCCGCGGCCAGCGTCAGCGTCTGGACACGCACGATGAGGGACCCTCTCCGTGGGGGACATGGAGTCAACCGGTCCAATCTGAGGGGGTCCCGGCGCCCGGGCCAGCAGGTGCGGGCCTTACAGGGCCGTACGGAGCAACGAACTGACACCCCGTGAGAATCCGTCAGGGGCCGGGGCCGCCTGAACCGGTGTCGGCCCAGGCGGCCCCGGCCACCCGCGTCGGCGCGGCATCAGCGACGACAGCGTTCCGCGCCAGGGGCGCGAACTCACCTGCTCACGCGGGAAGTTCGGCCGCAGTGTGTTCAGCATACGTAACCCCTCCCGCCCGTGGGCCATGCGGGCCCCTTGCCGACGGCGTCCCGGGCGGGCCATATTGGTCCGGACCATTGCCGTGCTGCCGTCCTGGGAGGCGGAACCGTGCGCCGTGTCGTCGTCGTGGTCTGCGCCATGCTGTGGATGACGTCCTGCGGCCGGGGCGGGGCCGCCGACGGGGACAGCGGCAGGCTGCCCGGCGCCCCGGGCGGGGTGACGGCGGTGGCCGGGAGCGCCACCAGCGTGCACGTCATGTGGAACGCGCTCCCGGACGGTTCGGGGGTCCGCGCCTACCGGGTGTACCGCGGCACCACCGAGGTGGCGGAGGTACCGGGGTCGCAGCACATGGTGGACGTCACCAGGCTCAGGCCGTCCACCGGGTACGCGTTCACCGTGCGGGCCCGGGGCGCCGACGGCAGCCTCGGCCCGCGCAGCCGCGAGGTGCGGGCGACCACTCCGGCGTCGGTCGCGGCGGACCGCTCGGCGCCGACCCGCCCGGTGCGGCCGGGCGGACGCGCCGTGGGCAGCCGAGCGGCGCAGCTGTCCTGGGGCGCCTCGACGGACGACCGGAGGGTGTCGTCGTACGACGTCTACCAGGGCGATGCGAAGATCCACAGCGTGGGCGGGAACCAGACCGCGACCGTGGTCACGGGACTGCGTCCGGGCACCCGCTATGTGTTCACGGTCCGGGCCCGGGACGCGGCCGACAACGTCTCGCCCGCGAGCGCCGCGGTGCGCCTGACCATGCCGGGCGGCGACGACGGCCGGGACACCGCGCCGACCGGGTTCACCGCCGGGACACACGAGGAGGGCGGGGCGTACTACCTCGATCTGGCCTGGGACCCGCCGCAGGTCGGCGGGGTGGTCACGGAGTACCAGGTACTTCTCGACGCGGGGACGACCACCTCGCTGGTGTGGGGCGGGACCCCGCCGAAGGGCCGCTCGGCCTACAGTTTCTGCGTGGGACGGGAGCGCGGGGCCGGGCACCGGGTGCGGTTGCGGGCGCGGCTCCCGGACGGCACCTGGGGCGGCTGGTCGGCGGTGCGGTCGGTGACGACGGGGGCCTGACCCGCATTCCGGCCTGGGCCGGTCGGATGAAGAGATCACCTGACCGGGCGTCTGCGCGTGCGGGGCGGACCGGGGCGGCTTTCGCTGAGTCCGAGGCAGCACGGGAGTTCCCCGACCCTCGGCGGCGCACAGGGACGTTCCGCCAACCGTGCCGCCGGAGGGCAGCCCATGCGCACTACCCGACTTCTCCTCCGTTCCGGCCTGACCCTGGCGGCCGCCGCCGCGCTCCCGGCCTGGCTCGCGGGGCCGTCCGCCGCCGTCTCGGGCATCTCGGTGAGCACCAGCGGCACCACGGTCTCGGTGGTCACCAGCGCCTGTACCCAGAACAACGGCAGCTGGGGCAACGCCTCGCTGCTCAACAGCAGCCAGAGTTCGTTCGCCCAGGGTCGCCAGGTGGCCCTGGCGGGGACCACGGTGAGCCAGTCGGCCGCCTGGTCCGGCGTGTCGCCGGGCACCTACACGGTGGTCGTCGTCTGCTCCAACGGCGGTACGGCGGGCAACCAGTCGGTGATCGTGTCGGCCCCCGCCGCGCCCACGACCTCCTCCACCACCAGGTCGGCCGCGCCCCCGCGGGGCGTGATGGGCGGTCTGGGCGGCGCGGCGCGCGACTACGGCCCGCTGACGCTGGGCGTCGGAGCGGCACTGGTCGGCTCGGGGGTCATCGCCACGGGCTGGTACCTGCGCAAGCGCTCGAAGCCGTACCGGCTCTGACGCGGCTCAGCGGTCGGGGAGTTCGGCGAACTCCCCGACCGCGCGGGTGAGCCACTGCGTCCAGAAGGTCTCCAGGTCGATGCCGGCCCGCAGCACCAGGTGCCGCAGCCGGTCCTCCGGACTGTCCTTGCCCGGCGGGAAGTCGCGCCGCTCGATCTTCTGGTACTCCGCCAACTGCCGCTGATGCAGGGCCAGATGACGACGCAGGTCGGTTTCGAGGCCGGCCGTGCCGACCACCGCCGCCGCGCGCAGGCGCAGCAGCATGACGTCCCGGACCGGCTTGGGGTCCTGGGCCGCGGCGGTCCACCGGGCCAGTTCGGCGCGGCCCGCGGGCAGGACCTCGTAGCTCTTCTTCTGCCCGCGGGCCGGCTGCTCGGCCGGCAGGGTGCGGATGTGACCCTCGGCCTCCAGTCTTCCCAGTTCGCGATAGATCTGCTGGTGCGTGGCCGACCAGAAGTACCCGATCGACTTGTCGAACCTGCGGGTCAGCTCAAGCCCCGACGACGGCTTTTCGAGCAGGGCGGTGAGGATCGCGTGCGGGAGTGACATGAGCTCATCCTAGGGACGGGGCTACAGAGCGGCCGCCAGCTCGGTGCCCTGCTTGACGGCCCGCTTGGCGTCCAGTTCGGCGGCGACGTCGGCACCGCCGACAAGGTGCGCCCGGACGCCCGCGGCGACCAGCTCCTCGTAGAGGTCGCGGCGTGGTTCCTGCCCGGTGCAGAGCACGACGGTGTCGACCTCCAGGACGGTGCGCTCCCCGGCGACGGTGACATGCAGCCCGGCGTCGTCGATCAGGTCGTACTGCACGCCCGGGACCATGGTGACGCCCCGGTGCCTGAGTTCGGTGCGGTGGATCCAGCCGGTGGTCTTGCCGAGGCCCGCGCCGACCTTGTCGGCCTTGCGCTGGAGCAGGTGGACGGTGCGCGGCGGCGCGGGCCGCTCGGGCACGGCGAGACCGCCGGGCTCCCGGTACTCCATGTCGACGCCCCAGAGCCTGAAGTACGTCGCCGGGTCCTCGCTCGCCTTGTCGCCGCCGTCGGTCAGGTACTCGGCGACGTCGAAGCCGATGCCGCCGGCGCCGAGGATCGCGACCCGGTCGCCGACGGGGGCGCCGTCGCGCAGCACGTCGAGGTAGCCGACGACGCTGGGGTGGTCGACGCCGGGGATGTCGGGGGTGCGCGGGCGGACGCCGGTGGCGACCACGACCTCGTCGTAGCCGGTGACGTCCTCGGGTGCGACGGTGGTGTTCAGGCGTACGTCGACGCCGTGGGCGTCGAGCTGGTGGCGGAAGTAGCGCAGGGTCTCGTCGAACTCCTGCTTGCCCGGGACCTTGCGGGCCACGTTCAGCTGGCCGCCGATCTCCGCGGCCGCGTCGAACAGGGTGACCCGGTGGCCGCGTTCGGCGGCGGACACGGCGCAGGCGAGTCCCGCCGGGCCGGCGCCGACCACCGCGACCCGCTTCTTCGTCCGGGTGGGGGCGAGCACCAGCTCGGTCTCGTGGCAGGCGCGCGGGTTCACCAGGCAGGAGGTGATCTTCCCGCTGAAGGTGTGGTCGAGGCAGGCCTGGTTGCAGCCGATGCAGGTGTTGATGGCCTCCGGGGTGCCGGCGGCGGCCTTGGCGACGAAGTCGGGGTCGGCGAGCATCGGGCGGGCCATGGAGACCATGTCCGCGCAGCCCCCGGCGAGCAGCTCCTCGGCGACCTCCGGGGTGTTGATGCGGTTCGTGGTCACCAACGGGACGGACACCTCGCCCATCAGCTTCTTGGTGACCCAGGTGTAGGCGCCGCGCGGCACCGAGGTGGCGATGGTGGGGATGCGGGCCTCGTGCCAGCCGATGCCGGTGTTGATGATGGTCGCGCCGGCCGCCTCGACCGCCCTGGCGAGGGTGATCACCTCGTCGAGGGAGGAGCCGCCGGGCACCAGGTCCAGCATCGAGAGCCGGTAGATGACGATGAAGTCGTCGCCGACCGCCTCGCGCACCCGGCGGACGATCTCGACGGGGAACCGCATCCGGTTCTCGTACGAGCCGCCCCAGCGGTCGGTGCGCCGGTTGGTCCGGGCGGCGATGAACTCGTTGATGAGGTAGCCCTCGGAGCCCATGATCTCGACGCCGTCGTAGCCGGCCCACCGGGCGAGGCGGGCGGCGCGGGCGTAGTCGTCGATGGTCCGCTCGACGTCCTCGTCGGTCAGCTCGCGGGGCGGGAAGGGGCTGATCGGCGCCTGCAGCGGGCTGGGGGCGACCAGGTCCGGGTGGTAGGCGTAGCGGCCGAAGTGCAGGATCTGCATCGCGATCCGGCCGCCCTCGCGGTGTACGGCCTCGGTGACGGTGCGGTGCTGCTCGGCCTCCGCCTCGGTGGTGAGCCTGGCGCCGCCCTCGCCCGGGCGCCCCTCGTCGTTGGGGGCGATGCCGCCGGTGACGATCAGCCCCACTCCCCCGCGGGCCCGGGCCGCGTAGAACGCCGCCATCCGCTCGAAGCCGCGCTCGGCCTCCTCCAGGCCCACGTGCATGGAGCCCATGAGCACGCGGTTGGGCAGGGTGGTGAATCCCAGGTCGAGGGGTTCCAGCAGATGGGGGTAACGGCTCATCGGGCCCTCCGTGCACGGTGTCGTCCCCGTAGTTCTAGAGGACCGCACACGGTTTATGCAACTAGTTGCACAAAGGCTCCGGGGTGACGTGTCTCAGATCACCGGTCACCTGCTTTCGAGCAGGACGTGCAGCTCCCGCTCCTGGTCGCCCGAGGCGGTGGAGAGGTCGCGCACCGCGAACAGGGAGTCGAGGGTGGCGCGGAGCCGGTCGATCGCCCAGTAGCCGCCCTGCGCGTCCGCCTCGACCGAGGCGGAGAGCCGCGGCGGCGGGGTGCACCCGTGGGCGTCGGTGACCTCGAACGTGCCGAGCCACACCATCGGGCGGCTCTCGTGCAACTGCTGCGGCACGTCCTCGGCGTCCCGGTCGGACTCGAAGCACTGGCACAGCGCGTCGAAGACGATCCGGGCGTCCTCCTTGCTGCATCCGCTGATCTCAAGGGAGACGGCTTCCTCGTGCAGTCGCTCAGGGCCCATCGTGAACGCTCCTCTCATGACAATGGCGCGGTGTCACGGGTTCCCCCGCGAACCGCGCCATGCCAACAGAAAAGCACCGATTTTCGGGGACCGCACCATCCGCCGCATCCGCTGAACGCGCGGCCCTGTCGCCCCGGTGGTCACCTCGCCGTGACGTCGACGGGATGTCGGGAGAAGGTGGAAGAGTCGGTGGTGACGTCGGGGAGTCGGGTGTGAGCGGGACAGAACAGGGGGAGTCGGCACGGGGGACTACGTACCGTGCGAAGGTGCGAAGGCGGTGCGTGCGATGAGTCCAGCCGAAGCCCCGGCTGCCGGGGGCGCGGAGTCCGCGCGCGGTCCCGTGCGGCCGGGCGGGCTCCTGGACGTCCTGGGCGTGGCCTCGGTGGTGCTGGACGCCACGGGCCGCATCGTGCTGTGGAGCCCGCAGGCGGAGGAGCTGTTCGGCTATCCGGCCGCCGAGGCGCTCGGGCAGTACGCGGCCCGCCTGATGGTGCACGAGCGTCACATCGAACTGGTCGGCAAGCTGTTCGCCGAAGTGATGCGCACCGGGCAGAGCTGGGCCGGCGGCTTCCCCATCCGGCACAAGGACGGCACCACCCATGTGGTGGAGTTCCGCAACATGCGTCTCATGGACGACCACGGAGACGTCTTCGCGCTGGGGCTGGCCGCCGACCAGTCGACGGTGCGCCGGCTGGAGCAGGACGTCGCGCTGTCCGAACGGATCGTGAAGCAGTCGCCGATCGGGCTGGCCGTCCTCGACACGAACCTGCGGTTCGTGTCGGTCAACCCGGCGATGGAACGGATGAACGGCGTCCCGGCCGGGGACCACGTGGGGCGGTCGATCCGCGAGGTGCTGCCCTCCCTGGACGCCGACGAGCTGGAGGCGGCCTACCTGCGGGTGCTGCGGACCGGCGACCCGGTCGTCGACGAAGCGACGGTCGGGCGCACTCCGGCCGACCCCGACGAGGAGCACATCTGGTCGGTCTCGGTCTACCGGCTGGACGACGCGCTGGGCAACGTGCTGGGCGTGGCGACGTCGGTGGTGGACATCACCCAGCCGTACCGGGCCGGGGTGGAGGCCGAGAACGCGCGCCGGCGGCTGGCCGTGATCGCGGACGCCTCGGCCCGCATCGGCACCACCCTGGACCTCGAGCGCACCGCGCGGGAACTGGCCGACGTGGCCGTGCCGGAGCTGGCCGACGTGGCGGCGGTGGATCTGCTGGACATGGTCGTCGAGGGGCGGCGCAGCACGCTCGGCCCCGCCGAGCCCGCGGTGCTCCGCTCGCTCGCCGTGCGCGCGGAGCGGGAGACCGAGGCGGTACGGGCCACCGAGACGCCGGGCACCGTCGCCCGGTACGCGCCGGACCGGCTGATCACCGAATGCGTACGGACCGGGGAGGCCGTGGTCGTGCCGCGGGTCGGGGACGAGGACCTGCCGCGGATCGCCCGCTCCGCCGAGGCGGCCGACCTGCTGCGCCGGGCCGGGGTGCACTCGTACCTGGCGGTGCCGCTGATCGCCCGGGGCGAGGTGCTGGGCGCCCTCGACCTGCGGCGGACCCGCAATCCGGCGCCCTTCGACGACGACGACCTGCTGCTGGCCCGGGAGCTGGCGGCGCGGGCGGCGGTGCAGATCGACAACGCCCGCTGGTACCAGAACGCCCGCACCACCGCGCTGACCCTCCAGCGCAGCCTGCTGCCCACCCATCCCCGGGTCACCACCGGCCTGGAGGTCGCCTCCCGCTACCAGCCGGCCGGCGAGACCGTCGAGGTGGGCGGCGACTGGTTCGACGTGATCCCGCTGGAGGGCGGCCGGACGGCGCTCGTGGTGGGGGACGTCATGGGCAGCGGCATCAACGCGGCCGCGACCATGGGCCGGCTGCGTACCGCGACCACCACCCTGGCCTCGCTCGGCCTGGATCCGGCGGTGCTCCTGGAGCACCTGGACAAGACCACCTCGGGCCTGGACCACTCCATCGCGACCTGCGTGTACGCCGTGCACGACCCCCGGCGGCGGCAGGTCCGCATCGCCAACGCCGGTCACCTGCCCCCCGCCCGGGTCCGCCCCGGCCGGCCACCGGAACTGCTGGACCTGCCCACCGGGGTTCCGCTGGGCGTGGGCGGGATCCCCTTCGCCGCCACCACCGTGGACTTCGAGCCCGGCGACGAGCTGGTGCTCTACACCGACGGCCTGGTGGAGACCCGCAGCCATGCGCTGGACGAACGGCTGGACGCGCTGCTCGCCCTGCTGGACGATCCCGGCCGCCCACTGGAGGAGGCCTGCGACCTGCTGCTGCGGGAGCTGCACCACCAGGACAACCACGACGACGTGGCGCTCCTCATCGCACGGGCGCAGGAGCTGGGGTAGGCGCCGAGCAGCCGCCGGGACATGCTCGCGCCCCGCGTCACCGCGCGTTCTGCCGGGGCTGGTCGCGGACGCCGATCACGACGTTGGCGTACAGCTCCTCCGACACCGCGAGGCGGGTGGTCAGGCCGGCGCGGGTGAAGGCGTCGACAGCGGTGCCGGCCTGGCGTTCGCTCGTCTCGACGAGGACGCAGCCGCCCGGCGCCAGCCACTCGGCGGCCCCCGCGACGACCCTGCGCAGCACGTCGAGGCCGTCGTCGCCGCCGTCGAGGGCGACCAGCGGCTCGTGGTCGCGGGCCTCGGCGGGCAGCAGCCCGACCTCCGCGCTGGGGACGTAGGGCACGTTGGCCGCGAGGATGCCGATCCGGCCGCGCAGGCCGGTGGGCAGGGCGTCGTACAGGTCACCGGGGTGGGCGTGGCCGCCGTAGGGGGCGATGTTGCGGCGGGCGCAGCGGACCGCGGCCGGGTCGATGTCGGCGGCGTGCAGTTCGACGTCGCCGAGGGCGGCGGCGAGGGCCGCGCCGACGGCGCCGGAGCCACAGCACAGATCCACCACGACGGTGGCGCCGGGGGCCTGTGCCAGGGCCTGGTCGACCAGGAACTCGGTACGGCGGCGGGGCACGAACACGCCCGGCTCCACCTGGACGCGCAGTCCGTGGAACCCGGCCCAGCCGAGGACGTGTTCGAGCGGCTCTCCGGCGGCCCGCCGCGCCACCATCGCGGCGAGCTCCTGCGGGGTGCGGGCGGTGGCGAGGATCAGGTCCGCCTCGTCCTCGGCGAAGACACAGCCGGCGGCGCGCAGCGTGGCGGCCACGGTGGTCGGGTCGGTGAGTGAAGTCATCGCCGCGAGCCTATCGGGAGACCGCGGCGGTACTCCCCGGCCATCAAGTTGTATTGTGCAACTAGACCGGTGAGGAGGTATTCCCATGACAGCGGCGGAGACGGCCGTCGAGACCATCCAGCGCGAGATGACCGCCTTCGCGCGCCGGGCGCGGGCCTCGGCCGGGCGGATGCACCCCGAGTTGTCGCTGGTGTCGTACACCCTCCTCGGGCACCTGGAGGAGAGCGGCGGCTGCCGGGCGACCGATCTGGCCGCGCACTACGCGCTGGACAAGTCGACCGTCAGCCGGCAGGTGGCGGCGCTGGAACGGACCGGGCTGATCGAGCGCCGCCTGGACCCGGAGGACCACCGGGTCCAGGTGCTGCACCTCACGCGGGCCGGGCAGGACATCCTCGCCCAGGTCACGCACAGCCGCCGGACCGCGTTCCGGGAGCGGCTGGCGGACTGGCCCGAGGAGGACCTGGTCAGGTTCGCCGGGTACCTGGAGCGCTACAACGCGGGCGCGTCCGCGGGCACCGGCGCCGGCTGACCCAGCGTCTCGGGCACCCGGACGGCGATGAAGGCGGTACGGCGGCGCAGGCGGAAGCCCAGCGACTCGTACAGCCGCACGGCCGTGGTGTTCTCGGCGCCGGTGTGCAGGAAGGGGGTCTCGCCGCGCTCCCTGATGCCGTGCGCGACGGCACGGATCAGCCGGGTCGCGAGACCCTCGCCGCGGTGGGCGGGGTCGGTGCAGACCGCGCTGATCTCCGTCCAGCCCGGCGGGTGCAGCCGCTCCCCCGCCATGGCTATCAGCCGGCCCTCGCGGCGGATGCCCAGGTAGGTGCCCATCTCTATGGTGCGGGGCAGGAACGGACCGGGCCGGGTGCGGGCGATCAGGTCGAGTATCTCCGGCACGTCGGCGGGGCCGAGGCGGACGGCCGCCGGCTCCGGGGCGGTCTCCATCCCCTCGTCCACCAGCTGCACTCCGGCGATGTTCATGGTCAGCTCCCAGCCGTCCGGCAGTTCGCCGCGGTAGCCGGGCACACCGACCTCCGCGCCGGGACCGGCGAGGGCGGCGAGATCGGCCCAGTCGGCGGCCTCGGGCCGGTCGGGCAGCGCCAGCCACGGGGAGACGTCGACCGGGTAGCGCAGGACGCGGCCGCGCCGTTCGGCGAAGTGCGCGTGCGGGCCGGTGAGCGAGGCGAGGGCGGGGTTGTCGAGGACGTGCGGGGCGTTGTCGCGGGGGCCGGGGACGCTCATCGGGCGACCTCGATCACGATCTTGCCGCGGACGTGCCCGTCCTCGACGGCGCGCAGCGCCCGGTCGGCCTGGTCCAGCGGGAAGGCCGCCGACACGTGCGGGTCGAGTTCCCCGCCCACGACGAGTTCGGCCACCTCGTCCAGGACGGCGGCGGTACGGGCGCGTTCGACGCGGGCGCCGCCCAGGGCGGCGACGGTCTCGGGCGCGGCGGCGGTGATCAGTTTGGTGCGGTCGGCGAGCAGGCGGGCCGCCTCGGCGAACACCTCGCCGCCGACCAGGTCGTAGACGCCGTCCACGCCGTCGGGTGCGGCGGCCCGCACCCGCTCGACCAGGCCGGGCCCCGAGGGCACGTGCACGGCACCCAGCGACTCGACGAACTCCTTCTTCGCCTCGCTCGCCAGGCCCACGACCCGCAGACCCCACGCGCGGGCGATCTGCACGGCCGCCGCGCCGACCCCGCCGCCCGCCCCGGTGACCAGCAGGGTGGCGCCCTCGGGCAGGCCGAGCTGGCGCACACCGTCGTAGGCAGTGGCCGCGGCGACCGGAAGGGTGGCGGCGTCGGTGAACGACAGGGCGGCGGGCTTGCGGGCGGTCACGGCCGCCGGCAGCAGGGCGTGCTCGGCGAACGCGCCGCCGACCGTGTTGCCGAAGACCTCGTCGCCGACGGCGAACCCGGTCACGCCCTCGCCGAGTTCCTCGACCACACCGGCGGCCTCGCTCCCGAAGACGGCCGGGAACACGGGCTCGGCGGCGCCGGGCCGTCGCAGACCTTCACGCAGCTTCCAGTCGACGGGGTTCACCCCCGCCGCGCGCACCGCGATCAGCAGCTCGCCGGGGCCGGGGCCGGGCCGGTCCACGTCGGCGAAGGCCTCGGTCTCGGGGCCGCCGTGCCTGGTGTAGACGTACGCCTTGGGCATCGTGTTTCCTCGCTCTCTGGTGCAGTCACCGGTGTCCCGGTAGCGGCACTCGCGCCAAGGATGTGCGCGGGGCGGCTATTCCCGCGCGCGAGGATCGTTCATACGGCCGCAATGAATCGGGGGGATGACCTGGGCCGCAGCGGCGCGGAAGGGCCTTCGGCCACGCGGTCGCCCGCCGCGGCGCGGTGGCGTGGCGAACGGCAGCGGCGCGCGCCCGCGGGCGTGCTCCGGCCCGGTTCCGCCTCCGTGGCTGCGCGGGGTGCGCGGCGTGTGCCGTACGGGGTACCAGGCCCCTGTGGACGCTCACGGGCGGGCGGGGCACGCTGGGAGCTGCGGACCGGTGGTGAGGCCCGTCGGCTCCTGTGGCGCGAGGAGGTCGGCATGCGTACCCGGGTGCACGGCTGGTGTTGGCGGCAGAACCCGCTGCGGCGCAGGTCGGACAGGGTGGAGGCGTGGATAGCGCTGGTCGTCGCGGTCCTGCTGTGCGCGGGCGCGCCCCTCGCGGGAGCGGTGGCGGGACTGTGGGCGCACGGCCAGGCGCGAGCGGTGGCGCTGGCGGAGCGCGCCGAGCGGCACCGGGTCCGCGCGGTGGTGGTCGGCAACGTCCCCGAGCAGCTGCCCTCGGCGCAGGGCGGCGACGCGGACCACGCCTACCAGGCGGACGTCCGCTGGACCGTGCCCGGGAAGGGCGCCCGTACCGCCCTGGCCCGGGTGCCCGCCGGGGCCAGGGGCGGCGACGTGGTGGACGTCTGGTTCGACCGGCGGGGGCACGGGGTCGCCCCGCCGCCGAGTGAGGTCGCCGTCTGGCAGCACACGGTGACGGTGGGCCTGTGCGGGGCGGGCGGCGCGGCGGCCGTGGTGCTGCTCGGTCACGGCATCGTCCGCCGGGTGGCGCTGCGGCACCGCCTCGCCGAGTGGGAGCAGGAGTGGGCACGCACCGGCCCGGACTGGACCCGCGGGCGCGCCTGACCCGCGCGCCGTCCCTCGGATCTCCTCGCCGCCGTGCGCGACGCGCGCCGCGGGCCCTCGACCGGCGGGTCGGCCGCGGCCCGTGGCGTACCCGCGCTCTGGCGAGCCCTCGGACCGCCCACGTACGGTGTGATCACCCGCATCTTCCCTTCCCCAAGGCGGTTGTTGATGGCCCTGTTCGACCTTCCTCTCGACGAGTTGCGCGACCACCGCAGTGCGTCGGTGGCACCCGACGACTTCGACGCCTTCTGGTCCAAGACGCTCCAGGAGGCCCGTGAGCACGATCTCGACGCCCGCTTCGAGCCGGTCGACACCGGGCTGTCCACGGTCGACGTCTACGACGTGACGTTCGCCGGGTTCGGCGGTCACCCGGTCAAGGGCTGGCTGCGGCTGCCGGCCGGTGCCGGCGAACCGCTGCCGCTGGTCGTGGAGTTCATCGGCTACGGCGGCGGACGCGGGCTGCCGCACGAGAACCTGCTGTGGGCCTCGACCGGCCGGGCGCACTTCGTGATGGACACCCGGGGCCAGGGCAGCGCCTGGGGCGGCGGGGGCGGCACCGCCGACCCGGTGGGCGGTGCGCCCGCGTACCCGGGGTTCATGACCCGTGGTGTCGACGCGCCCGAGAACTACTACTACCGGCGGGTGTACACGGACGCCGTCCGGGCGGTGGAGGCGGCGCGCTCGCACCCGCTGACCGACGCGACGCGGACCGTGGCGCTCGGCGCGAGCCAGGGCGGCGGGATCACCATCGCGGTCGGCGGTCTGGTCCCGGACCTCGCCGCAGTCGCCCCGGACGTGCCGTTCCTGTGCGACTTCCCGCGGGCCACCACACTGACGGACCGTCACCCGTACCGGGAGATCGGCCTGTTCCTGAAGACCCACCGCGGCCGCTCGGCCGACGTCCAGCGGACCCTCTCCTACTTCGACGGTGTGCACTTCGCGGCGCGCGGCCGGGCCCCGGCGCTGTTCTCGGCGGCCCTGGAGGACCAGACCTGCCCGCCGTCCACGGTCTTCGCGGCGTTCAACGCGTGGGCGCACGAGGACAAGGCCATCGAGGTGTACGACTTCAACGACCACGAGGGCGGCGGCCCGTACCACGAGGCGGCGAAGGTGCGCTGGCTCCGTTCGTACGCCTGAACGCCAGGACCGGGAGGGCCTGGCCCGCCCTCGGTCTTCCCTCCGGTCCGACCAGTCGGTACGTTCTGGTCGCCCGGGCCGCAGGGTCGCGGCCCGGGGTCACGGCGTACGACGGAGGGCGCATGTCCGAGCACGAGACACAGGTCCAGGGTCACTGCGCACCGCGCTTCACGGCGGTGCGCAAGGCGTTCGAGGAGAACTTCCGGGACCGGGAGGAGCTGGGCGCCGCCGTCGCGGTGACGGTCGGTGGCGAGACGGTGGTGGACCTGTGGGGCGGCTGGGCCGATCCGGCGCGCACCCGGCCGTGGGAGCGGGACACCCTGGTCAACGTCTGGTCCACGACCAAGGGGCCGGTGGCCCTGTGCGCGCACATCCTGGTCGACCGGGGGCTGCTGGACCTCGACGCGCCGGTGGCCGCGTACTGGCCCGAGTTCGCGGCGGCGGGCAAGGAGCGGATCCTCGTCCGCCATCTGCTGTCACACCGCGCCGGCCTGTCCGGCCTGCGCGAGCCGCACTCCCTCCAGCAGCTCTACGACTGGGAGTTGACGACCGCGCGGCTGGCGGCGACGGAGCCCTGGTGGGAGCCGGGGACCAGGTCCGGGTACCACGCGCTGACCTACGGCTTCCTGGTCGGCGAGGTGGTGCGGCGGGTGTCGGGGCTGCTGCCGGGGGCGTTCCTGGCGCGGGAGGTGACCGGGCCGCTGGGGATCGACTTCACCGTCGGGCTGCCGGAGACGGAGTCCGGGCGGGCGGCCGAGCTGACCCATCCACGGGTCGTTTCGGACAGTGAACAGGCCGCTGTCTTCAGCCAGTTGGCACCCGCCGCGGTGGCGGCCCTCGCCAACCCGGGGGTGGGGGCGTCGGCGGCGAACACCCCCGAGTGGCGGGCGGCCGAGATCCCGGCGGCCAACGGGCACGGCACCGCACGGGCGGTCGCCGCGCTGTACGGCGTGTTCGCGGGCCGGGGCGAGTACGGCGGTCTGCGCCTGCTGTCGCCCGAGGCCGCCGAACGGGTGCGTGAGGGGCAGGGCAGCTGCCGCGACCTGGTGCTCGGAGCCGGTTTCGAGCACGAGACCGAGGTCGCGCTCGGGCTGTGGCTGAGCGGTGCGAACGGCTCGTACGGGCCGAACCCGCGGGCCGTCGGACACGACGGCTTCGGCGGCTCCTGCGGGCTGGCCGACCCGGAGGCGGGTGTCTCGCTCGGGTACGTCATGAACCGCATGGGGCCGCGGATCGCGGACGACCCGCGCAAGACGGCCCTGGTGGCCGCCGTGTACGCGAGCCTGTGAGGCCGGTGCTCGGCGAGGCCGCGCCCGGCACTCGGCGAGGTCGCGCGGTTTCGGCCGAATCCGGTGGGAGGCCCTTCCCTGATGGTTTAGACCAATGCTAGATGTGGTCGCGCACCGAATCCGCACGGCTACGTCTTGTCATCCACAGGAGGCCGCGGCATGGCCCGCACCGGCGTGACCCGCACCATCCCGCACGACCGTCCCGAGATCGACCCCGGTGGCGACCCCAGCAGCGAAGGACAGCCCCTGTACTGGCGGATCGCGACACGGCTCCTCGGCGAACTGCACGACGGCACCGTCCCCCCGGGCGAACGGCTGCCGTCGGAGCGGGAGTTGGCCCGGCACTTCGGAGTCAGCCGGGAGACCGTGCGGCAGGCGCTGGAGGTACTGCGGCGCAGCGGACTGGTCGCCACCGACCGGCGGGGCAGTCACGCCACGCTGCCCGGGCGTCCGGTGGAGAGGCCGGTGTGCCTGGCCTTCCCGGTGGGCGCCGGGACCGTCGACCACGGCGCGGTGGACCGGACCACCGTGACCTGGGAGGAGCCGCCGCCCGAGCACGCGGCGGCGCTCGGGCTGGCCCCGCACCGGCCGACCCTGGTGCACCGCTACGAGTCCGCGGCACCCGACGGCCGGTCCCTGCGCACCGCCGTCACCTCCTTCTCGGCGGTGGCCCTCACCGAGGTCGAGGAGCTGGGCCGGTACCGGGACCGGGCCGACGGCACCTCCGCCACCACCGCGCAACTGCGCCGCGCCTACGACTGGATGCGCAAGGCGGGCCTGGCCCTGCACCACCGGGACTCGATCACCCAGGTCGCCGACGCGGCCACGGTCCGGGTGACCCGCCGGGTGCACGACCAGTACGCCCGCCCGCTGGAGATCACCGACCTGGTGGTGGACGCCCAGCAGGACATGCTGGTCTACGAGTTCACGGTGCCCGCCCTGGACTGACCCCGGCGGCCCACGACCAGCCGGGCGCGCGGGCTGCCGTCGTCGCGGGCGCCCAACCCGGGCAGCGCGTACAGGTCGGTCTCGAACCCCGCCCGCGCCAGCTCGCCCAGCACGTCGCCGAGCCGGAAGGCCCGGTAGTACATGACGAACGGCGGCCGCCACAGGGCGTTGCGCACCCGCATCACGGCGTCGAAGCCGAGCAGCGTCCAGAACGCGGGGCTGCCGGGGCGGGGCGGCGCCACCACCGGGAAGGCGAAGGTGCCGCCCGGTCGCAGCACCGAGTGGACCTGGCCGAAGAGGCCGGGCAGCTCCCGGGGCAGGAAGTGCCCGAACGCCCCGAAGCTGACGACCAGGTCGAAGGCCGGCCCGAACGGCAGGGCCCGGGCGTCGGCCTGCACCCAGGTGACGTCGGGACCGTCGGGCGGGGGCAGCCGCCGGGCGACGTCGAGCATGCCGGCGCTGAAGTCGACGCCCGTGACACTCCTGCGGCACACCTGGGCCAGCACGTCCAGACCGGCGCCGGTGCCGCAGCACAGGTCGAGACCGTCCGCGAACGGACCGAGCGGGGTGAGCACCTGCGCGACCGACTCCAGGACCGTGTCCGGCGTCCGGAAGGGGGTGTGGTCGAACTTCGAGGCCAGCAGGTCGTAGCCGTGCTCGACCGAGGACAGTGCCTGCACGGCGAGTTCTCGGAGACTCGGTCCCTCGGGGCTGAACATCCGGCCAGCCTACGGGAGCGCGGTCACCGCGGCGTCGCCGACGAGGTGGCCCCGCCGGTCGTTCACCTCCTGTCCGACGGAGCGACGTACATCGACCAGGTCTGCGCGTCAGCCCTTGAGCTGTTCCAGCGTGGACTTGGTGTCGGTCTTCAGCCAGCCCGTCACGTCGCCCAGCGCCGGCGGGTTCTTGTCGCTCTCGTACGACGAGAGGTACACGCTGTAGCTCATCGTGTACGTCATCCAGCCGTCCCGCACCGCGAGGGTCGCGTACCGCGAGCCGCTGGTGGTGGAGCCGCTGCTGGTGTCCTGGGTCACCAGGTACGCCTCGTCGCCCATACCCCGCACCGGCGTCACGTCGTAATCGGTGTGGCTGTCGCCGTAGTTCTTCCAGGTTGCGGTGAACTCCGGTCCCGGGTCGGTCTTCTTGTGCAGGTCGACCTGCATGGACAGATAGGCGTCCGCGTACGTGGACCCGGTCTTCTTCAGACTGAGACTGCAGGAACTCTCGTCCAGGGCCGGGTCCTTCAGCGTGTTCTTGGTCGGGGCCGAGTCGTCGACCGGGTACTCGTCCTTGAACGACGAGTAGTCCGCGCCCGAGCACAGGTTCGCGGGCGCCTGGTAGCCGCGCAGGTCGGCGGCGGTCCCGAAGCCGCCGGTCAGGAAGAGGCCGCCCGCCCAGGCGGCGGAGGCGGCCACCGCGCCCACGACGGCCCACAGCACCGCTCTCCCGGCGGCGCCGCCCCGGCCGGACGGCGGTGCGGCCGGCGGCGGGTAGCCGTAACCGGGCGGTCCCGCATAGGGGTTGGCCGGTGTCGGCTGGGCGGGCTGGTTGACGAGGGTCGGCTGAGCGTAGGGGTTCGGCGGGGGCGGCGACTGCGGGTTCGGATACGGGTAGGCGGTCGGCTGCGGTGGCGCCACGGGCGGCTGGGGGGCAGCGGAGTCGGACTGCTGCGGAGCGGCGGACCCGGGTTGCTGCGGGGCGGCGGGTTCGGGCTGCTGAGGTGAGGCAGGCGGCTGTTGCGGTGGCGTGGACATGTCGTGAAGATAAGGCATAACCCGACATCAAGTCCCGTGCGCAGCAGAACTGTTGTCGCATCATGACCGCGGGCCCGCCGCACGGACCGCGCGGCGGACGCCGCGCCCACGGCTGCCAGTGAGCGCGTCACTCCGCCGGCGTCGTTGTCGCGGCCGAACACGGTGGCACCCTCTGCCGCGAGCACCTGCGCCGCGGCCCGGCCGGGAATATCGGTGCCCGGCATCATGTTGACGCTGCCGGAACCGTGGGTATAGTGCGATCAGCACGTACGGTCGCCCGGCATCGGGCGCCGCGTGCGGTTCCCCCTTCCTCCGGACGTGCCGTCCGTCGCTCAGCGACCGGCCGCCGGCTTCTCCGCACCACCTCGTGACCAGGGCTCCCATGCCGTTCCCGAGGTGCCGTTCCCGCCGCACGGAGGCCTGCGTGTACGCCCTCCCGCTCGCGGCCCACTCCCCCTTCCTGCCCTGTCCTCCGTCCTCGAAAGGACCCCTCTCATGACCACCACACTCGAACCTCCCGTACAGCAGCAGGCGCAGCCCGCCACCCGTCCCGTCACCGGTGTCCTCGACATCGACGCGGCCGGCAAGGGGCAGCTGCGGGCCCCGAGCTGCCTGCCCTCCCCCGGCGACCCGCAGGTCTCCCCCGCGCTGATCCGCCGTCACGGCCTGCGCCGGGGCGACCTCGTCGAGGGCGTCCGGGGTGACCGGCGCACGCTGACCGAGGTCACGCGCGTCAACGGCCGTACCCCTGGGGAACTGCGCGACCGGCGCCACTTCCGCGACCTGACCCCGCTGCACCCGAACGAGCGAATCCGCCTGGAGCACCCGGCGGCCGGGCTCGCCGGACGGGTCGCCGACCTGTTCACGCCCGTCGGCAAGGGGCAGCGCGGGCTGATCGTGGCCCCTCCGAAGACCGGCAAGACCGTGCTGCTCCAGCAGTTCGCGGCCGCCGTCGCCGGCAACCACCCCGAGGCCCATCTGATGGTGCTGCTGCTCGACGAGCGCCCCGAGGAAGTCACCGACATGCGGCGCTCGGTGCGCGGCGAGGTGTACGCCTCCACCTTCGACCGGCCCGCGAAGGAGCACATCGCCCTCGCCGAACTCGTCGTCGAGCGCGCCAAGCGGCTCGTCGAGGACGGCAGGGACGTCGTCATCCTGCTCGACTCGCTGACGCGGCTGTGCCGGGCCCACAACAACGCGGCCGCCTCCCACGGCCGTACGCTCAGCGGCGGTGTCGACGCCGGTGCGCTGCTCGGCCCCAAGCGGTTCTTCGGCGCCGCCCGCAAGGCCGAGGAGGGCGGCTCGCTGACCATCCTCGCCACCGTCCTGGTGGACACCGGCTCCCGGGCCGACGGCTACTTCTTCGAGGAGCTGAAGAGCACCGGCAACATGGAGCTGCGCCTGGACCGCGAGCTTGCCTCCCGGCGGGTCTTCCCCGCCGTGGACATCGCCCCCTCCGGTACCCGCCGCGAGGAACTCCTCCTCGCTCCGGCCGAGTTGGCCGTCGTCCAGGGACTGCGCCGGGCGTTGCAGAGCCGGGAGAGCACGCCGGGCGGCCCGGAGACGCTCCTGCAGCGGATGCGGGAGACCCCGGACAACGCCGCCTTCCTGCGCCGGGTCCAGCCGACCCTGCCGACGGGCTGACGCCTCGCGCCGGGCCGACGCCTCGCGCGGGACCGACGCGGGACGCCCCGTGTGCGGCATCCGGGTTGCTCAGCGCGTCCATCCGGCCCTGGCCACGCGCCGTAGGACGCGACCCTTCCTACGTTGATCGTATGACGATCGGATTGACTGACCGATTTCCGCGCCGGGCGACGGTGTCCACCTGCGCCCTCTGCCTGGCCGGGCTGCTGGCACTGGCACCCGCCACGGCCGCCGCGGAGGCCACCGCGCCCGCCCCGGCGTCGGCGGTGCCCGGGCCGGCGCTGCTCTACCGCTCCGGCGTCCAGGTCCGGCCGCACGCCGGGGCGCCCGCGGTCCCGGACGTCTCCGCGCTCTCCTGGCTGGTGGCCGACGCGGACAGCGGCCAGGTGCTGGCGGCGCACGAGGCACACCGCAGGCTGCCGCCGGCCAGCACGCTGAAGACCCTGTTCGCGCTCACCGTGCTGCCGGTGCTGCCCGCCGGCCTGGAGCACCGGGTGACCTCCGCGGAACTCGCGGACGTCGAGGAGGGCAGCAGCCTGGTCGGCGTCGAGGAGGGGCACACCTACCGGGTGGCGGACCTGTGGCGGGGCGTCTTCCTCAGCTCGGGCAACGACGCCGTGCACGTCCTGGCCGCGCTCGACGGCGGCTGGGACCGCACCGTCACCCTGATGCAGAGCAAGGCCCGCTCCCTGGGCGCCCTGGACACGCAGGTGGAGTCCCCCGACGGCTACGACGCACCGGGCCAGGTCTCCTCGGCCTACGACCTGGCGGTGTTCGGCCGGGCCGGGCTGCGCAATCCCGACTTCGCCCGCTACTGCTCCACCGCCGAGGCCCGGTTCCCGGCCGGCCGCGGCTGGTCGTTCGGCATCGAGAACACCAACCGGCTGCTGACCGGTGAGGACGGCGTCGAGCGGTACCCCGGCATGATCGGGATCAAGAACGGCTACACCAGCAACGCCGGCAACACCCTGGTCGCCGCCGCCCGACGGGGCGGCCGGACCCTGGTGGTGACCGTGCTGAACCCCCAGGACGGCGGGGTGTACGACGAGGCCCGTCAGCTGCTCGACTGGGGCTTCGGCGCGGCCGGACGGGTCGATCCGGTGGGCTCGCTGGACGCGCTGCGCCCCGCCCCGCGGCCGGGTCCGAGCACCGTGCCGATGGCGGCGGACACGGCATCGGGGAACGGCTCCGGCTGGCCGGACACGGCCGTCGTCCTGGCGTGCGCGGCACTCGGCGCGGGGGCGGTGACCCTGGCGACGCGGCTCAGGGGCGACCGCGCCGGCCGGTCCGAGGGCACCGGTGGGTCCGAGGGCTCCGGCCGGACCGAGGGCTCCGGTCCGGCCGGCCGCGGCTGACCCGTCGGCAGGCCGCACAGCAGGCCCAGCGTGACCCACGTGTAGAGGTTGCTGCCGAGCAAGCCGTCGATGCCGGACGCGTCGTCGACCCACAGCCACACCACGCTGGTGCACATCACGGCGTACAGGGCGCCCGCGATCCGCGGGTACCCGGCGCGGGCCAGGACCACGAACGACGGCAGCACCCACACCAGGTGGTGCACCCAGGTGATGGGGCTGACCAGGCAGGCGGCGAGACCGGTGAGCGCGAAGGCCGCCGTCCAGTCTCCGGCGGCCACCGCCCTGCGGGTCCGCCACCCCCACACGGCCAGCGTCAGCAGGACGACGGTCGCCCACAGCGGCTTGTCCGGATGACCGAGCCGGGCCAGCACCCCCTGGAGCGACTGGTTGGACACGTAGTCGAGCCGGCCGACCCGGCCGGTGTCCCACAGCGCCCGCGTCCAGTAGAAGCGGGACGCCCCCGGGTCGGCCCAGGCGGCGAGCCCGGTGGCCGCGAGCGTCACGGCCGTGGCCGTCGCCGCCGCCCGCCATCTGCGGGCGAGCAGCAGCATGCCGATGAACAGCGCGGGCGTCAGCTTGACCGCGGCGGCGAGCCCGATCCCGGCACCCGCCCAGCGGCCCCGGCCGCTGCGCAGCAGACAGCAGTCGGCGAGGACCAGGGCGAGCAGCACCAGGTTCACCTGGCCGAAGCTGAAGGTGTCCCGCAGCGGCTCGAACAGCGCCAGCGCGCACAGCGCCAGCGCCCAGCGGTACCAGCCCAGGCGCCGCCAGCCGGGCCCGGCCAGGACGCGCAGCACGAACGCCAGCGCGGCCAGGTTGAGCAGCAGCGAGGCCGCGATGGCCAGCCGCAGCCCGACCAGTGCCATGGGCAGCATGCCGAGCGCGGCGAACGGCGGATAGGTGAAGCCGTACTCCGTGCCGGGCACCCGGTAGTCGTAGATCCGGCCGCCGTGGTGCACCCAGGTGTGCACGGTGCCGTAGTAGACGCGCAGGTCGAACCAGTCGCGCAGCAGCGGCACGGTGGCCGTGAACACGGTCACGGCGGCGACGAGCACCACGACCAGGAGCAGCCTGCCCCGCTCGGTCCCCGGCCCCCTCATGCCGTACGTCCCAGGGCCGGGGCCTGCGCCGCCTGGTGGGCCTGCCAGAGCACGACCACGCCGAGCACCCCGCCCAGGACGGCGAGGACCAGCTGGCCGGCGTCGGCGGGACCGCCGCTGGGCAGGACGGCGAGGGCGAGCACGCCGGTGACGGCGGCGACCCGGTGCCGTACCGAGGTGGTGGGTGCCGCCGCGGCTATGAGGAAGAGGCCCCACAGGGCGTACCAGGGGCGGATCGCAGGGCCGAAGGCCGCGACCGCGGCGAGGCTGAGGCCGAGGGCGTAGACCGGGCGGGGCCGCAGGCGGACCCAGATCAGCAGGACGGTCAGCGCGGTCAGCGCCAGCCCGAG
The DNA here is from genome assembly GCF_040640875.1 of Streptomyces sp. NPDC021562. NCBI lineage: Bacteria > Bacillati > Actinomycetota > Actinomycetes > Kitasatosporales > Streptomycetaceae > Streptomyces > Streptomyces sp. NPDC021562. Next base: position 189,133 of record NZ_JBFACN010000013.1, on the reverse strand, counting down.
CAGGTGCCAGGCCGGCACGGCCAGCGGCGCCAGGGAGCTGCCGAAGTGCGCGAGGACCCGGCCCGTGGCCCGGCCGAGCAGGCTGCTGAGTGCCCAGTTGTGCGGGGAGACAGGGGTGTCGAGGGCCCTGATCCAGCCGTAGCCCGTCCCGGCGACGGCGGTCGCGACCACGGTCGTGGCCCCGGAGGCGGCGGCCGTCAGCAGGGTGGCCCGTGCCGGGCTGCGGCCCCTGCGGGCCTGTACGACGACGATCGCGAGCAGCCCCAGCGCGGCGGGCGCCTTGACCAGCGCCGCGAGCGTGACCAGCACGGCTCCCAGGACCGGCCACCGGCCGAGCGCCGCGACCAGGCCGAGGCCGAGCAGACCGAGCATGATCGCGTCGTTGTGGGCGCCCGCCACCAGGTGCAGCAGCACCAGCGGGTTGAGGGCGCCGAGCCAGAGGGCGGCGGCCGGGTCGGCGCCGCTGTGCCGGGCGAGCCGGGGCAGGGCGGCCGCCATCAGTCCGACGCCGAGCAGCGCCACCAGCCGCATCCCGAAGAGCCCGGCGGGAAGCTGGCCGCGGGTCAGTCCGGACAGCAGCGAGGCCACGCCCATGAACGCGGGGCCGTACGGGGCGGCGGTGTTCTGCCACACCGGGGCGACCTCGTCGGCGAGGGGGCCGCCGAGCTGCGCGGGGCCCGAGGTGTAGACGTCCATGTGGGCGTCGACCATCGCGCCCTGGGCGAGGTAGCTGTACACGTCCCGGCTGAAGAGCGGCGGTGCGAGCAGCAGGGGGGTCGCCCAGACGGCGAGCACCAGCAGCAGCCGGCGCGGAGTGGGCGGGTCGGCGCTGCGCACCAGGCGGCCGAGGAGCAGCCAGGCCGCGATCAGCAGGACGACGCCGAAGTAGACGCCGACCAGGCCGAACGCCGCCTGTACGGAGCCCGGTGCGAGCAGGTCCGCCACGGGCAGGGCGCCGGCCGTCTCACCTCCCAGGGCGAGGAAGGCGGTGCCGGCCAGGCCGAGTACCTGGCAGCGGCGGAGATCGACGGGGAAAGCCATGGCCAACACTGGGTCAGCGTGGCAAGGGTGGGTGGCCGTGGGGCGACGGCATGTTTGCCTGGGGGCGGCCCCGCTGTTACCGGTGGGTGGTGCGTCGTCGGGGCGCTCCGCAGCAGGGCGACGAAAGTTCTGGCTTCAGAACACCGACAGGCCCGTGAGTGTCGTGAATCTGTCCAGCGCCGCCACTCCCGCCACCGAGTTGCCGCGTTCGTCCAGACCGGGGCTCCACACGCACAGCGTGCAGCGGCCCGGCACCACCGCGATGATCCCGCCCCCGACCCCGCTCTTGCCGGGCAGCCCGACCCGGTAGGCGAAGTCGCCGGCCGCGTCGTACGTGCCGCAGGTCAGCATCACCGCGTTGACCTGCTTGGCCTGGCTCCTGGTGAGGAGGCGGGTGCCGTCGGCGCGGATGCCGTGGCGGGCCAGGAAGGTGGTGGCCAGCGCGAGGTCGGCGCAGGACGCGGCGACGGAACACTGCCGGAAGTACTGGTCGAGGAGGACCGGGATCTCGTTGTCGATGTTGCCGTAGGAGGCCATGAAGTGGGCGAGTGCGGCGTTGCGGTCGCCGTGCTGGGACTCGGAGGCGGCGACCTCCTTGTCGAAGTCCAGCGAGGGGTTGCCGCTCTCCGCCCGCAGGAAGCCCAGGAGCTCGCCGGCCGCGTCGCCGGTACGGGTCTGGAGGCGGTCGGTGACGACCAGGGCGCCCGCGTTGATGAAGGGGTTGCGCGGGATGCCGTTCTCGTACTCCAGCTGGACCAGGGAGTTGAAGGGGTTGCCGGAGGGTTCGCGGCCGACGTGTTCCCAGAGTTCGTCGCCCTCGCGGGCCAGGTCGAGGGCGAGGGTGAAGACCTTGGTGATGGACTGCGTGGAGAACGGCTGCCGCCAGTCGCCCACGCCGTAGACCGTGCCGTCCAGCTCGGCCACGGCCATGCCGAAGCTGCGGGGGTCGCAGGCCGCGAGCGCCGGGATGTAGTCGGCGGTACGGCCGCGCCCCGGGGTGCGGCCTATGTCCTCGGCTATGCGCTCCAGGACCGGCAGGAAGGCGGGGGACGACGTCGTTGTCATGATCACCATTGTGCCTCCGGGCCGGTCCTGGTGCGTACGCGCAGGTCAGGCGAGCGGCGACCCGGTGCCGGCGACGACCTCGGGCCGCAGCAGGTCGGCAAGCCGCTCGGCCGGCAACAGGCCCTTCTCCAGTACCAGTTCGGCGACACCGCGGCCGGTGGCGAGGGCCTCCTTGGCGATGTCGGTGGCCGCCGTGTATCCGATGTGCGGGTTGAGGGCGGTGACCAGGCCGATGGAGTTCTCGACGGTCGCGCGCAGCACCTCGGTGTTGGCGGTGATGCCGTCGACGCAGCGTTCGGCCAGCGTGAGGCAGGCGTTGCGCAGGTGCGTGATGCTCTCCGACAGGGAGTGCAGGATGATCGGCTCGAACGCGTTGAGCTGGAGCTGCCCCGCCTCGGCGGCCATGGTGATGGCCACGTCGTTGCCGATGACCTCGAAGGCGACCTGGTTGACGACCTCCGGGATCACCGGGTTGACCTTGCCGGGCATGATCGACGAGCCGGCCTGCACCGGCGGCAGGTTGATCTCCCCGAGTCCGGCCCGCGGCCCGGAGGACAGCAGCCGCAGGTCGTTGCAGCCCTTGCTGAGCTTGACCGCGATCCGCTTGAGCACGCCGGACATCTGGACGAAGGCACCGCAGTCCTGGGTCGCCTCGACCAGGTTGGCGGCGGTGACCAGGGGCAGTCCGGTGATCTCGGCGAGGTGACGGCGGGCCGACTCGGCGTATCCGGGGGGCGCGTTCAGCCCCGTGCCGATGGCGGTGGCGCCGAGGTTGATCTCATGAATGAGCTCGACGGCCTCGGCGAGCCGGCTGCGGTCCTCGTCGAGCATCACGGCGAAGGTGGAGAACTCCTGCCCGAGCGTCATGGGCACCGCGTCCTGCAACTGCGTACGGCCCATCTTCAGCACGTCACGGAACTCGACGGCCTTGCGTCCGAAGGAGTCCTGCAGCACGGCCATCGCCCGCAGCAGCCCACGCACCGCGAACACGGTCGCTATCTTGACGGCGGTCGGGTAGACGTCGTTGGTCGACTGCCCCAGGTTGACGTCCTCGTTGGGGTGCAGGTACCGGTACTCCCCCTTCTGATGCCCCATCAACTCCAGTGCCCGGTTGGCGACGACCTCGTTGGCATTCATGTTCGTCGACGTACCGGCACCGCCCTGGATGACGTCGACGACGAACTGGTCGTGCAGCTTGCCGCCGCGGATCTCCCGGCAGGCGGCGACGATGGCGGCCGCCTTCTCGGGCGCCAGCAGCCCCAGTTCCTCGTTGGCGAGGGCGGCGGCCTCCTTGACGGCGGCGAGGGCGTCGATCAGGTGCGGGTAGGCGGAGATCGGCGTACCGGTGATCGGGAAGTTCTCGGTCGCCCGCAGGGTGTGCACACCCCAGTACGCGTCGACGGGCACATCCCGGTCACCGAGCAGATCGTGTTCGCTGCGACTGGTCATGGGTTCCTGTTCCAAAAGAGTGAGGGTAAAGCGCCCCGTAAGGGGCGCGGGGCGTTATTGATATGCGGCTGCCGCCGCGCGGGCGCGACCAGCCACACCCGGCCCGCAGCCGCAGAACGACAAGTCCACGCAGACGACTAGGCGCAAACCGCAACCGGCTCCAGCGAACGCACGGGCCGCACACACCCGACCGGCCGCCCACCGCCGAGGAGCGCCTCCCCGGCGAACTCCGTGAGCAGCGACGGGTCCACCCCGGCCCTGGCCAGAGCGGCCGCAGCCACCGGCACCCGCGCCCGGTCCGCCCCGTCGGCGATCTTCACGGCCACCGCACGGCCGTCCGCCAGCGCGGCGACCTGCACGCCCTCGAAGCCGTCCTTGGCGAGCAGCCCCGGCACGGCCGCCATCAGCGCGGCCACGTCACGCCCGGCGCCGGACGCCATCTCGGCGTGCTCCCGCATCGCGTCGGCGACCTTCGCCTCGGGCGTGCCCGGCGCGGCGGCGGCGATCCGCGACACCGCGCGGGCCAGCCCGTGCAGGGAGATGGAGAACAGCGGCGCCCCGCAACCGTCCACGGTCGTCGCCGCCACCCGCTGCCCGGTCAGGTCCTCGACGATCTCGGCGATCGCCTGCTGGAGCGGGTGCGCCGGATCCAGGTAGTCGTCCAGCGACCAGCCGTTCAGCTTCGCGGTCCACAGCATCGCCGCGTGCTTGCCGGAGCAGTTCTGCGCGAGCCGCGAGGGCTGCCGGCCCTCGCGGATCCAGGTCTCCCGGACGGCGGCGCCGTACGGCATGTCGGGGACGTTGCGCAGGTCGTCCTCGGTCAGACCGGCGAGGCCGAGGATGCGCCGGGTCCCGGCGAGGTGGCGTTCCTCGCCGGAGTGGCTGGCGGCGGCCAGCGAGAGCAGGTCGCCGTCGAGGGGCAGCCCGGCCCGCAGCATCGCCACGGCCTGCACCGGCTTGAGGGCCGAGCGCGGGTAGAACGCGGCCTCGATGTCGCCGAGCTGGAACTGGACCCTGCCGTCGGCGTCCAGGACGACGACGGATCCGTAGTGGATGCCCTCGACGACCCCGCCGCGGATGAGGTGGGCGACGGGGGCGTGGAGGGGTTCACGGACGATGGGTGCGGCCGCGGGGGAACTGCTGTGCATCACTGCCTGGTCTCGGGTGAGGTGGGACGGACCGGTGCGCGGTTCACGCGTCGGATCCGGCGGACGAGCGCGCGAGACGGCCGCGGATGGCGTACCAGCCGGCGACCAGCGCGGCGACGATCAGCGGCAGGCACAGCACGGTGGTGCGTCCGGCGCCGCCGTCGGCGTACATGAGGACCAGGACGGAGGCGAGGAACGCCAGCGTCACGATCTCGGTCCAGGGGGAGCCCGGCAGTCGGTAGCCGGGGCGGGTGAGTTCGCCGCTCTGGGTCTTACGCCAGAAGAGCAGGTGACAGAGCATGATCATGCCCCAGGTGGCGAGGATGCCGATGGCCGCGAAGTTGAGGACGATCTCGAAGGCGTCGGCGGGGACCACGAAGTTGAGGCCCACACCGAGGACACAGATACCGCTGGTGAGCAGGATGCCGCCGTACGGGACCTGGCTGCGGCTCATCTTCGCGGTGAACTTGGGGGCGGAGCCGTTGACGGCCATGGAGCGCAGGATGCGGCCGGTCGAGTAGAGGCCGGAGTTGAGCGAGGACATGGCCGCGGTGAGGACGACGAGGTTCATCACGCCGCCGGCCGCCGGGACGCCGATGTGGGAGAGCACGGTGACGAAGGGGCTCTGGCCCGCCGAGTACTTGTTCCAGGGCAGCAGCATCGACAGCAGGACCACCGAGCCGACGTAGAACAGGCCGACCCGCCACATGATCGAGTTGATCGCCTTCGGCATGATCTGCTCGGGGTTCTCGGTCTCGCCGGCGGCGACGCCGACCAGTTCCACCGAGGCGTAGGCGAAGACGACGCCCTGGATGATCAGCAGCATCGGGAGCAGGCCGTTGGGGAAGACGCCGCCGTTGTCGGTGATCAGGGACGGGCCGGGGGTCGCGCCGTCCACGGGGTGCCGGGTGACCAGCAGGAAGATGCCGATGACCATGAAGACGACCAGGGCGCTGACCTTGACGATGGCGAACCAGAACTCCAGTTCGCCGAAGATCTTCACCGAGATCAGGTTCACGGTGAGGACCACGGCCAGGGCTATCAGGGCGATCACCCACTGCGGGATGTCGGAGAACATGCCCCAGTAGTGGGTGTAGGTGGCGACCGCGGTGATGTCGGCGATACCGGTGGTGGCCCAGTTCAGGAAGTACATCCAGCCGGCCGTGTAGGCGCCCTTCTCGCCCAGGAACTCCCGGGCGTACGACACGAAGGCGCCGGAGGACGGGCGGTACAGGACGAGTTCGCCGAGGGCGCGTACGACGAGGAAGGCGAAGACTCCGCAGACCGCGTACGCGACGAAGAGGGAGGGGCCCGCGTCGGCGAGGCGGCCGCCGGCGCCGAGGAAGAGGCCGGTGCCGATGGCGCCGCCGATGGCGATCATGTTGACGTGCCGGTGCTTCAGCGACTTGCTGTAGCCGTGGTCCCCGGCGTCGACGTGACGGGACGAGGGGCGCGTCTCGTCTTTGAGGTGCTGTTCGCTCACGCCTCGGTTCCGCCTTCCTTGTGCTGGACCGTGCGCGCGGGGCGCACGATGTGGGTGAGGGTGGTCTCGACGCGGTCCAGGTGGTGGCTCATGGCGTCCACGGCGTCGGGTTCGGAACCGTCCATCAGCGCTTCGACGATGGCCCGGTGCTCCCGGTTGGACTGCTCGCGGCGGAATCCGCCCAGTTCGTTGAGGAAGGCCGACTGACGCGCCAGTGCGTCCCGGATCTCCTCGATGACCCGGCGGAACACCGGGTTCTGGGCGGCCTCCGCCACGGCCAGGTGGAAGAGGGTGTCCATCGCGACCCACGCGGTGGTGTCCGTCTCCCGTTCCATGCGGTCGAGCAGATGGGTCAGGTGGTCCAGGTTCTCCGGGGTGCGGCGCAGCGCCGCGTACCCGGCGACCGGGATCTCGATGTGCCGGCGCACCTCCAGCAGGTCGCTGGCCGCGTAGTCGCCGAAGGTGGGGTCCTCGACGGCGTTCGCGACGACGAAGGTGCCCTTGCCGGTCTTGGAGACGGTCAGGCCCATCGTCTGCAGGGCCCGCAGGGCCTCGCGCAGGACGGGCCTGCTGATCTCCAGGGTGCGGCAGAGCTCCGCCTCCGAGGGGAGCTTGTCGCCGATGGCGTACTCGCCGCGCTCGATGGCGCCGCGCAGATGCCCCAGCACCGCCTCCATGGCGCTGATCCGCCGCGGAGGCTGCTGTCCGGCTGTCCGGCTGTCTGACAGGTTCACGGGTGAGATGTTCCGGGTTGCGGGACGAGGCTGTCAAGGTGTCGCGAAAGGAAACATTCACGGGGTGCGACACCTGAATGCGCAGGCGTCACACCCCGTGGCGGAGCGGTGACCGGGCGGGCGCCGGGGCGCCCGGCCGGTCAGGCGTTGACGGTCCCGGTGGCGAGCAGGCCGAAGACCACCAGGCCGATGACGATCCGGTAGATCACGAACGCGTTGAAGGAGTGCTTGGCGACGAACTTCAGCAGCCAGGCGATGGAGCCGTAGGCGACCACGAAGGAGACGATCGTGCCGACGGCCAGCGGTGCGGCGCCGACACCCGCGCCGAGGGCGTCCTTGAGCTCGTAGATGCCGGCGCCGGTCAGGGCCGGGATGCCGAGGAAGAAGGAGAGCCGGGTGGCGGCGACGCGGTCCAGGTCCAGGACGAGCGCGGTGGACATGGTGGCGCCGGACCGGGAGAAGCCGGGGAAGAGCAGGGCGAGGATCTGCGAGCAGCCGACCAGCATCGCGTCCTTGAAGGAGGTGTCGTCCTCACCGCGCTTGTGGCGGCCCATCTGGTCCGCGCACCACATCACACCGGACCCGACGATGAGCGAGCCGCCGACCACCCAGAGGGACCCGAGCGCACCGTCGATCAGCGGCTTGGCGGCGAGGCCCACCAGGACGATCGGGATGGTCGCGTAGATGACCCACCAGGCGAACTTGTAGTCGTGGTGGTAACGCTCCTGCTTGTTGGTCAGACCACGGAACCAGGCGGAGACGATCCGCTTGATGTCCTTGAAGAAGTAGACCAGCACGGCGGCGATGGCACCCACCTGGATGACGGCGGAGAACCCGACGACGGACTTGTCGTCGACGGGGATGTTCATGAGCCCCTCGGTGATCTTGAGGTGACCGGTGGAGGACACCGGGAGGAACTCCGTCACCCCCTCGACGACACCGAGGACGACGGCTTGACCGACGGAGATGGCGCTCATGGGATCCAGTTCTGCAGAGTTTGGTCGACAGTGCTGTAGACAGTCCTACAGCGCGCGGGTGTGAAGCAAGTTCTACGCCCACAGGGCCTGGGCGATCGCCGCCCCGGCGAAGGCCGCCCCGAGCCCGGCGACGAGACTCGCGACGACGTTGGCCGCAGCGTAGAGCCCCGCGCCGGTCTCGGTCAGCCGCAGTGTCTCGTAAGAGAACGTCGAGTACGTGGTCAGCGCCCCGCACAGGCCGGTGCCCAGCAGGAGCTGGAGGTGCGGGCTCGCGGCGCCCGCCGCGGCCGCGCCGGTCAGGAGGCCCAGGATCAGGCAGCCGGCGACGTTCACGACGAACGTACCCCAGGGGAAGACGGAGTCGTGCCGGGTCTGGACGGCACGGTCGGTGAGGTAGCGGAGCGGGGCACCGGCGGCGGCACCGAGGACGACCAGCAGCCAGTTCACAACGAGTTCTTACCTTCCGCGTCCGGTTCGCCCGGGTTGTCCGTCCGGCCGACATACCTGATGACCTCGCAGTCGTCCAAGGTCACCAGGCCTTCGGTCACCAGTTCGTCGAGCTGCGGCAGGAACGCCCGGATCCGCTCCTCGGTGTCCACGACCACCACCGCCACCGGCAGGTCCTCGCTGAGCGACAGCAGCCGGGAGGTGTGGATGCGGGAGGAGGCGCCGAAGCCCTCGACCCCCCGGAAGACGCTGGCGCCCGCGAGGCCGGCCGTGTGGGCGCGGTGCACGATCTCGCTGTAGAGGGGCCTGTGGTGCCAGGTGTCGTCCTCGCCGACGTAGACGGTCAGGCGCAGGGCGCGGCCGGTCAGTCTCGTCATCGCTGCCTCCGGGTGAGGACACGGCGGGTCGCGGTGGCCGCGCACCACACCGCCGCGAGGGCCGCGCACAGGGTCGCGGCGAGATAGGCGAGGCCGGTGGCGGGCCTGCCGTGGTCGACCAGCTTCTGGACGTCGACGGCGTAGGTGGAGAAGGTGGTGAAGCCGCCGAGGACACCGGTGCCGAAGAAGGGCCGGACCAGGCGGTGCGCGGGCAGTGCCTCGGTGATCAGGACCAGGAAGGCGCCGATCACCGCGCAGCCGGTGACGTTCGTCCAGAAGGTCGCCCAGGGGAACCCGCCCGTAGCGGTCGGCAGGGCCAGGGCGAGGGCGTAACGGGCCACCGCGCCGATCGCGCCGCCCGCCGCGACCACCGCGACGACCGGGGCCTGGGTACGCCATTCGGACCGACGCCGGGGCGTCGGCCGGGCATGGAGGCTCTCGGCTTCCGGGGCTGTCATGGGTCGTACGTCTCCTGTTCGGGCACCGCCCCGACGGGTGCAACAGGTTACCGCCGGGCGTACCCGCAGGTCACTTCGCGGTGGGCGCCGTGCAGACGGCGACACCGGGCTCCCAGACGCTGCCGAGGACCAGGAGGCGGCCGGTCACGCAGACACTGGTGGCCATCCGGAAGCCGGAGCGCTGCCGGGCGAGGTGGTGGACGACGCGGCCGTCGTCGTCGAGGGCCATGACGGCGATGGTTCCCACCGGGCGGTAGGGGGCGTGCACGGCGGCACGGGCGGCCGCCCGTCGCACGGCGGACGGGGTGCGGTGCAGGAGGTCGAGCGGGGGGTTGCGCGGCCCGGCGAGGGCCACCCAGGTGAGATCGCCGTCCCGCCACATGTTGTCGGGCATGCCGGGCAGTTCGGCGAAGAACTCGGCGCGGCCGGCGCGCGGGCCGGTGAGCCAGTACCGGGTCAGCCGGTACGCGCCGGTCTCGGCGACGATCAGAAAGGTGCCGTCGCCGCTCACCGCCAGCCCGTTGGCGAACTGCAACCCCTCGCAGACCACTTCGGGGGCCCGGGCGCCGGGGGCGAGGCGCAGCAGACGGCCGGTGCCGCTGTGCTCGACGATGTCGCCGACCCACTGGTGCAGGGGGAAGCGGCGGCTGGCGACCGTGAAGTACGCGGTGCCGTCGGGCAGGGCGACCACGTTGCTCGCGAACCGCAGCGGCTCCCCCTCGACCGCGTCGGCGAGGACGCGCACCACGCCGTCGGCGAGTCCGACGCGCAGCAGGCCGCGCTCCGCGTCGCACACCAGCAGGTCGCCGTCCGGGAGGAGTTCGAGTCCCAGGGGGCGGCCGCCGGTCTCCGCCAGCACCCGCACCCGGACGGTGTCCGGGTCGCCGAGGCCGTCCAGGCGCAGGATGCGGCCGTCCTCGACGCCGGTCAGGACCCGCCCGTCCGGATCCGTGACCACGTCCTCCGGTCCTCGGCCGCCGACGGCGACGTAGTGGAGGGGGACGAGGCGCGTGGGTCGGTCCATGGGCCCCATGGTGGCAGCCGGCGGCGCTGCCCGGCGACCCGCGAACCGGCCCCGTTTCACCAGCCCTTCTCGAACAGCCGGGCCACCTCGGCGATCCGGATGTCGTCACGCCGGTAGTAGACCCGGTGCCGGATGCGCTTGGTGCGCAGCAGGCCCAGCCGGGTCAGCAGGTCCAGATGGGCGCCGGCGACCCGGCGGGAGACGCCGAGCTTCGCGGCGACGGCCCGGACACTGACGCCGTCCTCGGCGAGGTCCGCGTGGCGCTGGGGAGGGAAGTGGGCCGCCGGGTCCTTGAGCCAGTCCAGAATGTCCAGGCGGCCAGGGCGTGTTGCGAAAGTCCCGCCTGCCTCGCGACGCCATGCACGCCCTCTCGCCGCACCGGGCGAAAGCCGAAGTACATCCAGTACGAAGGCTTCCGCCCGGCGCGCCGAGAGCACGCACCTGACGCCGCGAGGGCCGCCCTTCGGGCGAACGACGGGACTTTCGCAACACGCCCTGGTGCTCTTGGCGTTCCTCAGCATCCGACCGGCCTCCGTCCCTGCCTCCCCGTAGTTCGTGATGCCCACCTTCGCGCAGCCGAAGCCACCACGTCCGGGGCTCGGTGCGCGATGTCCGAGAAGGGACGTCCGGACAGGGCGGAGGGGCCCGGCCGTCCCCTTACGGCCGGGCCCCGTCAGTGGTGGTTCAGCGGTGGCCGAACCACGCCATGGAGGACAGCGCCCTGTCGTCGTAGCCGAACAGGGCCTGGTTCTCCCAGCCGTTGCCCGAGGTGGCGTCGGTCGGGTCCCAGCCGTTGCCGGTGACGGCGGTCCAGGTCGCCTCCCAGTAGAAGACGCCGAGTCCGCGGCCGTTCGGGACGGCCTCCACGATGTTCGCGACGGCGTTCATCCAGGCCAGCTGACCGGCCGCGCTGGCCGGGTAGCCGGTGACCAGTTCGCCGCTGGTGTCTATCTGGTTCTCCAGCGAGTCGTCCTGGGCGAGGGTGAACGGGTAGGCGGTCTCGGCGATGAACACCGGCTTGGCGTAGCGGGAGGCCACGCCGTCCAGGGTGGCCTGGGCGGCGGCCAGCGAGCCGTGCCAGTAGCCGTAGTACGACAGCCCGATCACGTCGTAGTTGATGCCGTAGGTCTTGGCGTTGTCGAACCACCAGCGGACCGTGGCGTCGTCGCCCGCGTTGGCCAGGTGCAGGGCGACCCGGGTGGCGGAGGAGACCGCCTTGGCGGCGCTGTAGCCGGAGTTGATGAGGCCGGCGAGCTGGGACCAGTTGTCGGTGGAGCCCTCGGACCAGAGCATGCCGCCGTTGATCTCGTTGCCGATCTGCACCATGTCGGCGGTGGTGCCCTGCGCCTTCAGCGCGCCCAGGACGTCGTACGTGTGGTTGTACACGTCGGTCTTCAGCTGGCTGTAGGAGTGCCCGGACCAGGCGGCGGGCTTGGTCTGCTTGCCCGGGTCGGCCCAGGTGTCCGAGTAGTGGAAGTCGACCAGCAGCTTCATGCCGGCCGCCTTGACGCGCTTGGCCATCGCCAGCACGTGCGCCTTGTCGTTGTAGCCGTCGGCCGGGTTGACCCAGACCTTCAGGCGGGCGTAGTTCATGCCGGCGTTCCTGAGGATGGTGACCGCGTCCCCGGTGGTGCCGGAACCGGTCTTGTAGACCCCGCCCTTGGCCTCGCTCTTGGCCAGTGACGAGATGTCGGCGCCCTTGACGGCCAGGCCCGTCGAGCCGGCGGCGAACGTCACGTCGTCGACGTTGATCCAGTTGCCCGCGTTGGCGTCGGAGAAGAAGCTGATCGTGCACTGGTTGTCGGTGACCGCGATCGAGGTGACGATCCGGACCCAGCCGGCGGTGGAGACCGGCAGGTCGGTCCGCTGCTCCGCACTGCCGCAGTTCTTCAGGGACATGTAGGCGGCGTTCTGCCCGCCGCTGGAGCGGACCCAGGCGGTGAGCGTGTAGTTCCCGTCGGTCAGCCCCGACAGGTACTGGTACGTCTCCACCTTGTAGGCGGAGGCCGAGTACTGGCTCAGGCGGTAACCGCCGCTGTGGCCGCCGGACTCGGTGTACGAGGCGCCCGTGTCGCCGTACTCCGACCAGCCGGTGGGCGTGGCCACGCCCGTACCGTCGGATTCGAAGCCGCCGTTGGTGAGGGTGGCGGCCGCCTGCGCGGTTCCGGCGGGAAGGGCGGTGAGGGCGAGCCCGGCCAGGAGCGGCAGCAGCAGGGCCCTGATGGTGCGTCTGGGATGGAACATCATCGTCCGTCGTCCCTTCGACGTGACTGGGGAGGGGGTGTCCTCCGGCGGACCGGAGGAGGGCCCCTCCGCCCGCGGCTCTCGTGGCACACGCGGACGGAGGGGAGTCTCGGCGGACCGGGCGCGGCGGCCCGGTCCGCGGCCGGGTCAGCCGTCGAGCCGTACGACCCTGACGCCGCCCGCGGGGACCGCGAGCCGGCCCGCGGCGCGTTCGCCCGTGAGCAGTTCGGTGCCGTGCGCCTCCAGGGGCACCTTGGCGTCGGTGTCGGTGTGGTTGATCGCGAACACGAAGGTGCCGGACTCGCCGGTGCGGCGGACCACCTCGACGTCGCGGGGCAGTTCGGCCCGGGGAGTGATCCGGGCGTCCTCGGCGGCCCAGCCGAGCAGCGCGTCCAGGCCGTGTGCGTCCAGGCGGGTCGACACGTACCAGGCGACGCCCTCCCCCAGCCGGTGCCGGGTGACCGCCGGCCGGCCGGCGGTGAGACCGTCGGTGTAGGTCCAGACGGTCTCGGCACCGCGCGGGACGACGAACTCGGTCCACACGTCGCCGGTGAGCTCGGAGCCTTCGGGGCCGGCCAGCCGTACCCGCTGGGCCTTCAGCAGCGGGGAGAACTCCTCCACGGTGAGGCCCAGGGTCTCGCGCAGGGCGCCCGGGTAGGCGCCTTCGTGGACGGCGTCGTGCTCGTCGACGATCCCGGAGAAGTACGAGACGACGAGGGTGCCGCCGTTCTCGACGTACTCCCTGAGGTTGTTCCCGGCCGCCTCCGTCATGAGGTACAGGGCCGGTACGACGACAAGGGGATAGGCCGACAAGTCGCTTTCCGGGTGGGCGAAGTCGACGGTGAGGTGACGGTCGTAGAGGGCCTCGTAGAAGGCGTCGGCGCGCTCGCGGGGGTCGTGGTCCTCGCTGGGGCGCCACTGGAGGTTCTGCGCCCACCAGGACTGCCAGTCCCACAGGACCGCCACGTCGGCCCGGGTGCGGGTGCCCTTGATCGGGGTCAGGGAGTCGAGGGACGCGCCGAGTTCGACCACCTCACGCCAGACCCGGGTCTCGGTGCCGCCGTGCGGGAGCATCGCGGAGTGGAACTTCTCGGCTCCGCGCCGGGACTGCCGCCACTGGAAGAACATCGCGCCGTCCGAGCCGCGGGCCACGTGGGCCAGGGAGTTGCGGGCCATCTGGCCGGGCGCCTTGGCCGGATTGCGCGGCTGCCAGTTGACGCCCGACGTGGAGTGCTCCAGGAGCAGCCAGGGGGCGCCGGCGGCGACGGACCGGGTGAGGTCGGCGGCCATGGCGAGGTTGACGTGGGTACGGCGGCCGTCGGTGATCAGGTAGTGGTCGTTGGTGACCAGGTCGACCTCGCGGCCCCAGGCCCAGTAGTCCATGGAGTCGCACTGGCTCAGGGCGGTCATGAAGTTGGTGGTCACCGGGACGCCGGGCGAGAGGCGGTGCAGGATGTCCCGCTCCATCCGGAAGTTCTCGCGGATGGTGGCGTCGGCGAACCGCTTGTAGTCGAGGGCCTGGCCCGGGTTGCCGACGGTCGGGGTGGCGCGCGGGGGGTTGATCTGCCCGAGGTCCGTGTAGTGCTGGCCCCAGAAGGCCGTGCCCCAGGCCGCGTTGACCGCGTCGACCGTGCCGTAGGTGTCCGCGAGCCAGCGGCGGAAGTGCGCGGCGCAGGAGTCGCAGTAGCAGGCCGAGACGGGGACGCCGTACTCGTTGTGGACGTGCCAGAGCGCGAGGGCCGGGTGGTCGCCGTAGCGCTCGGCGAGCTTCGTGGTGATGGCGGCGGCGGCCGTGCGGTAGTGGGCGTTGGAGTGGCAGACGGCGCCGCGGGAGCCGAACTCGTGGCGCATGCCCTCGGCGGTGACCGGCAGGGCCTCGGGGTGCGCCCGGTAGAACCAGGCGGGCGGCACCACGGTGGGGGTGCCGAGGTCGACGCGGATGCCGCTCTCGTGCAGCAGGCCGAGGACCCGGTCGAGCCACGCGAAGTCGTACTCCCCCGGCGCCGGCTCCAGCAGGGCCCAGGAGAAGATCCCGACGCTCACCATCGTGACCCCGGCCTCGCGCATCAGCCGGACGTCCTCCTGCCAGACGCTTTCCGGCCACTGCTCGGGGTTGTAGTCCCCACCGAAGGCGAGCCTGGTGAGGCCCCTGGGGCTGGTGTCCGGCATGGATCTCTCCCGTTTAATCGATCATTTGGGAACGTGCACACACATCGTCGGCGGCGTGGGCCCAACATAACCGCACAGCAACAACCATTGACAAGTGTCCGGGATGTTTCTCTACTGTGAACGCTCACAGAGCAGGGCACGGACTCGCGAGGGGCGCGGATCCGGGTCCGAGAACGCTCACAGCATCTGCAGGGCAGGTTCCCGCGACGGGCGGGGACCCAGGTCAGGGGAGAGATCCATGCCGCACACGAAGCGCCGCCGCCTCGTGACAACCGCCGTCGCCGTCTCGCTCGGCGCCACCGCCCTCGCCGCCTGCGGCTCGTCCGACGACAGCAAGGCCGACTCGGGACCGGTCTCGCTGACGTACTGGGCCTGGGCGCCCGGTATGGACAAGGTCGTCGACCTCTGGAACAAGGGCGAGGGCAAGAAGGACCAGATCACCGTCACGGTGAAGAAGCAGGCGTCCGGCGACACCCTGGTCACCAAGATCCTCACCGCGCACAAGGCGAAGAACGGCCCCGACCTGGTGCAGGCCGAGTACCAGGCGCTGCCGACGCTGGTCAGCAACAACGCGGTCGCCGACATATCCAAGTCGGTCGGGGACGCCAAGTCGAAGTTCGCCGACGGCGTCTGGCAGCAGGTCACGCTGGGTACGGACGCGGTGTACGCGGTGCCGCAGGACATCGGCCCGATGATGTTCTACTACCGCGCGGACCTCTTCAAGAAGTACGGCCTGAAGGTCCCCACCACCTGGGACGAGTTCGCCCGGACCGCCCGCGCCCTGAAGAAGAAGGCGCCGGACGTCGACCTCACCACCTTCTCCGCCAACGACTCCGGTCTCTTCGCGGGCCTCGCCCAGCAGGCCGGCGCCAAGTGGTGGACCACCTCCGGTGACAAGTGGAAGGTCGCCATCAACGACGCGGCCACCCAGAAGGTCGCGAAGTTCTGGGGCGGCCTGGTCAAGGAGGGCGCGATCGACAACCAGCCGATGTACACCCCGGCCTGGAACAAGGCGCTGGACACCGGCAAGCAGATCGCCTGGGTCTCCGCGGTGTGGGCACCGGGCACGCTGACCACGGCCGCGCCGGACACCAAGGGGAAGTGGGCGATGGCCCCGCTCCCCCAGTGGTCCGCGGACCAGGACGTCACCGGCAGCTGGGGCGGCTCCTCCACCGCCGTCACCACCGACTCCCGGCACCAGGAGGCCGCCGCCAAGTTCGCCGCCTGGCTGAACACGAACGGCGACGCGCTCAACGCGCTGGCCAAGGAGAGCGGCATCTACCCGGCGTCCAGCTCGGCCCAGCTCAGCGGCGCCTTCTCGAACCCGCCGGAGTACTTCTCGAACCAGGCCGACTTCTACACCGAGGCCGCCAAGATCGCAGGGACCACGGCTCCCTCCGCCTGGGGCCCGAACGTGAACGTCGCCTACACGACCTTCAACGACGCGTTCGGCGCCGCCGCCAAGAACAAGTCGGACTTCGTGACCGCCCTGAACACCATGCAGGACGCCACGGTCGCCGACATGAAGAAGCAGGGCTTCGAGGTCTCT
The DNA here is from genome assembly GCF_040640875.1 of Streptomyces sp. NPDC021562. NCBI lineage: Bacteria > Bacillati > Actinomycetota > Actinomycetes > Kitasatosporales > Streptomycetaceae > Streptomyces > Streptomyces sp. NPDC021562. The sequence goes on along the minus strand of NZ_JBFACN010000013.1, from coordinate 172,968 downwards.
CAGTGACCAGCGCCACCAGCCGGAGGTCTTACGGGGCCAAGGGGGCCCCGTACGCCTTCCTCATCCCCGCGACGGTCCTGTTCGCCCTCTTCTTCGCGCTGCCCATCGGGTACGCGGTCTGGCTCAGCTTCCGCAAGGTGCACGTCTCCGGCCTCGGCCTGGGCGCGGGCGCCCGCAGCGAGGTCTGGGCCGGCCTGGAGAACTACCGCGACGCCCTCACCGACAACGAGTTCTACGCGGGCGCCCTGCGCGTCCTCGGCTACGGCTGCATCGTCGTCCCGGTGATGCTGGGCCTCGCCCTCCTGTTCGCCCTGATGCTCGACTCCGAGCGGGTCCGCCTCGCCCCCTTCACCCGGCTCGCGATCTTCCTGCCCTACGCCATCCCCGGTGTGGTGGCCGCGCTGCTGTGGGGCTTCCTCTACCTGCCGGACGTCAGCCCCTTCTACTACGTCCTCGGCAAGCTGCACCTGCCACAGCCCGGCCTGCTGGACGGCGGCCCGCTGTTCCTGGCCCTGTCCAACATCGCGGTCTGGGGCGGCACCGGCTTCAACATGATCGTCATCTACACCTCGCTCAGGTCCATTCCGGTCGAGGTGTACGAGGCGGCGAAGCTGGACGGCGCCACGCCGCGGCAGATCGCCCTGCGGATCAAGATCCCGATGGTGGCGCCCTCGCTGGTGCTGACCTTCTTCTTCTCGATCATCGCCACGCTGCAGGTGTTCAACGAGCCGATGACCCTCAAGCCCCTGACCAACTCGGTCAGCACGACCTGGAGCCCGCTGATGAAGGTGTACACCGACGCATTCGGCAAGGGGGACATCTACTCGGCGGCGGCCGAGGCGACCCTGATCGCCCTCGCCACGCTGGCCCTGTCCTTCGGGTTCCTGCGGGCCGCGAACCGCCGCAACAAGCAGGAGGCAGCACCGTGAGTTCTCTTGCCGTCCGCAAGGCCGCACCGGCGGCCGGCACGACGCCCGGCACCGCCCAGGGACCGCCGCTGCGCCGCCGCGTCGCCCTGATCCCGACGGCGGTCCTGCTGCTGGGCGCGGTCTACACGCTGCTGCCGGTCGCCTGGGTGGTGATCGCGTCCACCAAGTCCGGCAGCGAGCTGTTCTCCACGTTCACGTTCCTGCCCGGCAGCGGCTTCGCCCAGAACCTCAAGGACCTGGACGGCTACCGGGACGGCATCTACTGGCAGTGGATGGCCAACTCCGCCCTGTACGCCGGTCTCGGTGCCGTGGTCTCGACGTGCGTGTCGGCGGTCAGCGGCTACGCCCTCGCCGTCTACCGGTTCCGGGGCCGCGAGACGATCTTCAACGTGCTGCTCGCGGGCGTCCTGATGCCCCCGGTCATCCTCGCCGTCCCGCAGTACCTGCTGCTGGCCAAGGTGAACCTCACGGACTCCTACCTTTCCGTGCTGCTCCCCCAGATCCTCGCCCCGTACGGGGTCTACCTCGCGCGGATCTACGCCGCTGCGGCCGTCCCCGCCGACGTGGTGGAGGCCGGACGGATGGACGGCGCCGGCGAGTGGCGGATCTTCACCCGGATCGCGCTGCCGATGATGATCCCGGGCATGGTGACGGTGTTCCTGTTCCAGTTCGTGGCCATCTGGAACAACTTCCTGCTGCCGTACATCATGCTGAGCAACGACGAGCGGTTCCCGCTCACGCTCGGGCTGTACACGCTCCTGATGCAGGGCGCGAACACCCCGGCCCTGTACACCCTGGTGATCACCGGCGCGTTCCTGGCCGTGCTGCCGCTGATCGCGCTCTTCCTCGTCATTCAGCGGTTCTGGAGCCTTGACCTGCTGTCCGGGGCCGTAAAGTCATGACCATGAGCAGTAGTGCGGGGGGCCGCCGCAGACCGCCGACGATCCACGACGTGGCCCGTGAGGCCGGTGTCTCACGGGGCACGGTCTCGCGGGTGCTCAACGGCGGGCACTACGTCAGTCCCGCCGCGCAGGAGGCGGTCAACGACGCCATCCGCAGGACGGGTTACGTCGTGAACCGGCACGCCCGTTCGCTGATCACCGGGCGGTCGGACTCGGTGGGCTTCCTGCTGACCGAACCCCAGGAACGGTTCTTCGAGGACCCCAACTTCAATGTGCTGCTGAGCGGTTGCACGAAGGCGCTGGCCGGGCACGACATCCCGTTGCTGCTCATGCTGGCGGGCACGAAGGACGAACGGCGGCGGATCACGCGGTACATCACGGCCGGGCACGTCGACGGGGTGCTGCTGGTCTCCAGCCACTCCGGCGATCCGGTCGCGGAGGAACTGCGCCAGGCGGGGGTGCCGCTGGTCGCCTGCGGCAAGCCGATCGGGCTCGGCTCGAAGGTCGGTTACGTGGCCGCCGACGACCGGGACGGCGCCCGGGACATGGTCCGGCACCTGCTGGCCGTGGGCCGCCGCAGGATCGGCATGATCACCGGCCCGCTGGACACCCCCGGCGGTGTCGAGCGGCTCGCCGGGTACCAGGAGGTCCTCACCGAGGCGGGCGTCGGGATCGACGAGGCGCTCGTCGTGTCCGGGGACTACAGCCGGGCCAGCGGTGCGGCCGGGGCCGAGCGGCTGCTCGCCCGGGCACCGGACCTGGACGCGGTGTTCGTGGCCTCCGACCTGATGGCGCAGGGCGTGCTGACGGTGCTGGAGCGGGCCGGGAAGCGGGTGCCGGACGACATCGCCGTCGGCGGCTTCGACGACTCTCCGGTGGCGACCGAGGTGAGCCCGGCGCTCACCACGATCCGGCAGCCCTGGGACCGGATCAGCACCGAGATGGTGCGGGTGCTGCTCGCGCAGATCGGCGGGGAGGACCCGGCGGCGGTGATCCTGCCGACGGAGCTGGTGGTGCGCGACTCCGCGTGAGCCGGGTCGGTCGGGCGTCGCAAGGGGGTGCCGGGAAAGGCCGTCGGGCGTCTGCCGCGCCGTCGTGGCCGGTCGCGCAGTTCCCCGCGCCCCTGACGGGGCGCGTCGCCGGGGGCCGACAACCGGTCAGGATCGGACAAGCCGCCATGGGCGTCGCCCGCTTAGCGTGGTCCCACCGGCCGAGAACGCGTCGGGACTCGCAGCGCGACAAGGAGAAGGTCTCATGACCGCAGGCATCCAGACGATCGTCTACCCGGTGAAGGACACGGAGCGTGCCAAGGCCGTGTTCGGTGCGCTGCTGGGCGTCGAGCCGTACGCCGACACGCCGTACTACATCGGGTACAAGGCCGCCGGGCAGGACGTCGGCCTCGACCCCAACGGGCACGCCCAGGGGCTCACCGGGCCCACGCCGTTCTGGCACGTCACCGACCTGCGCGAGCGGCTCGCGGCGCTGCTGGCGGCGGGGGCCGAGCTGGTGCAGGACGCTCGGGACGTCGGCAACGGGCGGCTGATCGCCTCGGTGAAGGACGCCGACGGCAACATGGTGGGGCTGCTCCAGGACCCGGTCGCCTGAGCGCAGGACCGTATGCGCCCGCACTAGTTGCACACTCAACGATTGGCTGGATCAGTGCTACCGTGCGGGTATGGCAGTCAAGACGGCGGAGGCCCGGCTCGAAGACCGGTGGCGGGACATCCTGTCGGTGCACGCGCGCACGATGTGCGAGATCGACCGGGTGCTGCATCCGCACGGGCTGGGCGCGAGCGACTTCGAGGTGCTCGACCTGCTGGCCACCGAGACGCCCGCCGAGGGTGACCACTGCCGGGTGCAGAACCTGGTCGGGCGGGTGCATCTGAGCCAGAGCGCGCTGTCCCGGCTGATCGGACGGCTGGAGAAGGACGGCCTGGTGGAGCGGTCGGTCTGTGTCGAGGACCGGCGGGGCGTGTGGGTCGCGCTCACCGCCAGGGGCCGCGCCCTGCACGCGGAGGTACGGCCGTTGCAGCGGGCGGTGCTGGAGCGGATGCTGGAGCCCCCCGCGGACCAGTAGTGCCGCGTCGGACGCTGTCGCTCTTCAGAGGGCGAACTCGATTCCGTCCGGGAGGACTTCGACGCCTTCCGCAGCCACCTGGGCGCGGGCCCCGGAGGCCGGGTCGAGCAGCGGGTTCGTGTCGTCGAGGTGGGTGTAGATCCGGCGGGCGCGCGGGTGGCGGGCCAGGGCGGCGAGGCTGCCGTGCCGGCCGGAGACGGGCAGATGGTCCCTGGCCGCCCGCCGGGGGCCGGAGCGGGCCTTGGCGCCCGCCTCGCCCGCGCTGAAGAAGGTGCCGTCCAGCAGGACGCAGTCCGCCTCCGCGCACAGTTCGTCGGGGCTCTCGCTCCAGGCACCGACGCGGGGCGCGTAGAGCAGCACTCCCCCGGTGGCCAGGTCCTCGATCCGGTACGCCGTGACCCAGCGTCCGTCGCCCTCGGCGAGGCCGGGCGGCACGTACGTCGGGGCCCCGGCGCCCATCGGGTGGGCGGTGACCACCAGCCCGCCGGCCAGCACGAACCCGCCGTCGGCCAGGCTGTCGGCCCACTCCCAGGGGGCGTGGCGGTCGAGGGCGGCACGGGCGGGAGCCAGCACCGTGCGTACCGGCGGGGCCGCGTACACCTTCAGGTCCGGCGCGCCGCGCAGCGCGCTCAGCCCGGTGACGTGGTCGGCCTCCGCGTCGGTGAGCAGCACCCCGCGCACCGGGGTGTCCCGGGCGCCGGGTCCCGGCCACAGCGCGGTGGTGGCGGTGAGCTGGGCGCGGATGTCCGGGGAGGCGTTGAGCAGCCACCAGTCCCGGCCGTTGCCGGTCAGGGCGGCGCACTCCTGGGTGCGGGAGGGCAGCTTGCCGTCCCGGGCGGCGGCGCACAGCGCGCAGGCGCAGTTCCACCGCGGGAACCCGCCGTCGGCCGCGGTGCCCAGCAGGACGACCCTCACGACGATCCGCCCCTCTCGCTCTCCCCGGCCCCTGGTGGGATCTTCCCTCGGGACGGGCCCCGCTACCCGTGGGCGGGGGGAACTTCCGGCCGACCTTCACCGGGCCGCCGGTCCACCGGGCGGCGGGGCGGGATCGGCTCCGACGGGAAGTCGCGCGGGCCGGTCCACAGGGCGGGTACGGCGTCGCAGCGGCGGCACAGCTCGTAGGCGACGGCCTCGTAGTTGACCCGCCAGCCGTGGAAGTGCGGCCAGGCCTCCGCGGTGGAGCGCTCGGCCCGGAAGCCGGTCCTCTCCAGCATGGCCACGGCCGCCTCGAACTCCGCGTAGGTCAGGTGGATGGGGGCGTCCGGGGCCGGGTCGGCCTCGAAGGTCGCCCGCACCGAGGCGGCGATGTCCCGCAGCGCGGTGAAACCGGCGCGCAGCACCAGACGGGCCGCCGGCGGCGCGCTGCCGGGAGCGAGGGCGAGCTGCATGGCCGCCGCGTCCATGACGGCGATCAGGCCGACCAGCCAGCTGCGATAGGGGCGGGGCGAGCGGAACGCCAGCAGGACCGGATAGGTGGCGTGGCTCTCCCCCATGTCCGCTGCCAGCCGCTCCCAGGCCCGGTACAGCTCGGGCAGCGCGGTCTCGGTGTCGACCAGCCACTGCCGGGCGAGGATCTCCGGGCCCCAGGCGGGCTCGCCGGCCCGGGACTGGAGCAGGGTGACCTCCAGTTCGCGGCGGTTGTAGGCCGCGTACAGCGTGGGGAGGTAGGCGATCTGCAGGGCGATGACGACGGGGCCGGTGGCGGCGGCGACGAAGTCCAGCGCGGACAGCCGCAGCCGGGCGCCGCTGGCGAACCCGAGGGTGAACAGGCTGGAGCCCGCCTCCCGGAACGCGGTGCTCCAGGACAGCGGGGAGAACGCGTACAGCAGCATCCCGAAGCCGAGGAACGCCCCGCCCAGCCAGGCGGCGAGCATGCCGACCAGCATCAGGGGGGCGAGCCAGGTCTGGGCGCGGTCGATGGCGCGGTAGCCGCCCCGGTGGGCGAGGAGGCACAGCACCCGCCGCAGGGTCGACCAGAGCCGGTACACCAGCACGGAGTACAGGCCTCTGGGGACCACGAGCGTGCGCAGGATGCTGCGCAGGACCAGGACGAGTACCAGGCCCCCGGCCACCCCGGAGATCCATTCCATGGCGCCATTCTGGCCCGCACGGCGGCCTCCCGGTGACCGGGGCCCTGCGTCGGGTCAGCCCGCCAAGGGGGCGAGCAGGGTCCGCACTCCCTCCGAGGTGAGGGTCAGGGCGTGCGCGGAGCTGCCGTCGATCGCGAGCGAGAGGTTGTCCTCCGGCCACTGCGAGGCGAGCGCGCCCAGCGGCACCACGCGGTAGCGGGAGACGGTCGGCAGCAGACCGGTCAGTTCTCCTTCCGAGGTGAACACGGGGACGACAGGGTCGCCGTCGGGACGTTCCAGGACCGGCAGCGCGATCACCGCGGGGTCGGCCGCCTCACCGGCGTCGTCCGGCACCGGGACGAGCACGTCGCTGTGGGCGAGCGTGTCCAGGGCGGTGCGGTCCTCGGCGTTCGCGGCCAGCGTGTCGAGCGCCCGCTGGGCCGGCGTCGGGAAGTCGTCGTGTGCGGGTGTCTCCATGGCAGATCCCCAGATAGGTGGTGGTACCGGCCGTCTCCGGCAGGTCGCCGGGCGGCCACGGCTCGCGTACCCGATCGACGCCGGGGCATGCGCCCGTGGTCCCGTGCGCCGGGACCGGCGGCGCTGCCGCGCACGCGACGCGTCCGTCCTGCGGGTCCTGGGCCGTCCTGCGGGTCCTGGGCCGTGCGGGGCGGAAACCACCGTCCGGGGTGGCAGGGGCGGAACGGGGGGTGGTGCGGAGGCAGTTCCCGGGGGCACGTGCCTCGCGCTCCCTCACCTGGCATCACTCACCGCCGGTGAGCAGGGGTAGGGCTAGCCGCGGAAGGTGACGCTCCGCATGCGGGCCGTCACTGCCGCGACAGGAGGGAAGGAACGTCATGTCGGTGGAGACCGGTACGGTGCCCGGGGCGGGCGCCGATGGGCGGGAGCAGCAGAGCCTCGGTACCGCGGCGGCACGGAACCTCACGACGACGACCAAGTCCGCACCGCAGATGCAGGAGATCAGCTCGCGGTGGCTGACCCGGACGCTGCCGTGGGTGGAGGTGCCCGGCGGGACGTACCGTGTCAACCGCCGGCTGTCCTACCGGGTCGGGGACGGCCGGGTGGCCTTCGTGCAGACCGGCTCCCGGGTCGCCGTGATCCCCGACGGGCTGGCGGAACTGCCGCTGCTGCGCGGCTTCGGGGACGGCACCGCGCTCCAGGCCCTGGCGGCGCGGTTCGAGCAGCGGGACTACGCGCCGGGACAGGTGATCGTGACGGCGGGGCGGCCCTCCGACCACGTCTACCTGATCGCGCACGGCAAGGTGGAACGGATCACCGAGGGCCCCTACGGCGAGGAGGCGGTCGTCGGGCTGCTGACGGACGGTGACCACTTCGGCGGCCGGGTGCTCGCCGGTCCGGACGGCGCCTGGGAGTTCACGGCCCGCGCCGCGACCTCGACCACCGTGCTGAAACTGCCGTACCGGGCGTACGCGGAGGTGACGGACCAGCACGCCGGCCTGCGGGCGCACGTGGAGTTGGCGAGACACGACGGGCACCGGGACACCAACGCCTTCGGCGAGGCCGCGGTCGCGCTCAGCGCGGGCCATGTCGGCGAGCCGGACATCCCGCACACCTTCGTCGACTACGAGCCTGCGCCGCGCGAGTACGAACTGAGCGTCGCCCAGACGGTGCTGCGCGTCCACTCCCGGGTGGCCGACCTCTACAACCAGCCGATGAACCAGACGGAGCAGCAGCTCAGGCTCACCGTGCAGGTGTTGCGGGAGCGTCAGGAGCACGAGCTGGTCAACAACCGGGACTTCGGCCTGCTCCACAACGCCGACCACGGGCAGCGGATCTCCACCCACGCGGGCCCGCCGACCCCGGACGACCTCGACGAGCTGCTCGGCATGCGGCGCGAGACGACCCACCTGTTCGCACACCCCAGGGCGATCGCCGCGTTCGGCCGCGAGTGCAACAAACGAGGCCTGTACTTCGGCAGTGTCGAGGTGGGCGGCCACCAGCTGCCGGCCTGGCGCGGTGTCCCGCTGCTTCCCTGCGGCAAGATCCCGGTCTCACAGTCCCGCACCTCCTCCATCATCGCGATGCGCGTCGGCGAACAGAACCAGGGTGTGGTCGGCCTCTTCCAGACCGGCCTCCCCGACGAGGTGGAACCGGGCCTGAACGTCCGCTTCATGGGCATCAACGAACAGGCCGTCGCCTCCTACCTGGTCAGCACCTACTACTCGGCCGCCGTCCTGGTCCCCGACGCCCTAGGCGTCCTGGAGAACGTGGAGGTGTCGCGCCGGGACTGAGGCGTCCGTTCGTCGTCGCCGTACGGGTACGACCTGATCGCCGAGCTCTCCGCCGACTGCGTGGCGGGCGGCGGCCGGTCCAGGAGCCGTGGCGACGCGTGCTCCCGGGCCCGGGCCGGCTACTCGGGCCGGGCGGTGAAGAGTTCGGCGAACCGCTCCGCGCCCACGTTGCCGCCGGAGAGGATGACGCCGATCCGACGCGGCAGCGGCGCCACCCGGTGGGCCAGCAGCGCGGCGAGACCGCTGGCACCGCTCGGCTCCACGACGGTCTTCAGCCGCTCGAAGGCGAACCGCATCGCGTCCCGGATCTGATCGTCGCTCACCAGCGAGATGTCGTCCACCAGACGCCGGTTGACGGAGAACGTGAGCTCGCCGGGGATGTCCGCGGCCTGGCCGTCGGCGATGGTCCTGGGCACCGGGACGGAGACCCGCCGGCCCGCCTCCAGGGACCGCTTGGTGTCGTCCCCGGCCTCCGGCTCGACCCCGACGATCCGGATCGCGGGCAGCAGCCCCTTGGCCGCCGTGGCGCTGCCGGCGATCAGCCCGCCGCCCCCGACCGGCACCACCAGGGCGTCCAGCTCGCCTACCTCCTCGATGAGTTCGAGGGCGGCCGTGCCCTGCCCCGCGATCACGTGCGGATGCTCGTACGGCGGGACCAGGGCGAGCCCGCGGTCGGCGGCCAGGGCTTCGCCGATCGCGACCCGGTCGCCGGTGTAGCGGTCGTAGGTCACGATCTCCGCGCCGTATCCGGCCGTCGCCGCCAGCTTCGCGCGCGGGGTGTCCTCGGGCATCACGATGACGGCGGTGGTGCCGAGTTCGCGGGCGGCGAGGGCGACGGCCTGGGCGTGGTTGCCGGAGGAGTAGGCGGCGACCCCCTTGGCCAGCTGTCCGGCGGACAGCCGTGACACCGCGTTGTAGGCACCCCGGAACTTGAACGCGCCGATGCGCTGGAGGTTCTCGCACTTCAGGAAGACCTCGGCGCCGACCAGCTCGTCCAGGGTGCGCGAGCGCAGCACGGGGGTGCGGTGCGCGACCCCCTCGATCCGCGCGGCCGCGTCGCGCACGTCCCGGAGGGTCACGGGCGGGGTGTCGGGCATGTTCGTCCTCCGTTCGACGCCGGTCGTCGTCTAGAATTATTGTCTATCATTTGGACGTAAAGTCCAGACCCGACCGGAGCGGGGGCACCGATGCCACACGGATCGGCACGAGAGGCGGGCGACGAGGCCGGGGCGCGGGCCGAGCAGGACGCGATCATCGCGGCGCTGGCCCCGGTCGTCGACGGCATCGCGGCGACCTTCGGAACCTTCTGCGAGGCCGTCGTCCACGACTTCCGCCGCCCGGAGCGGTCCGTCGTCGCCATCGCCGGGTCGGTCACCGGCCGGGGGGTCGGCGGGTCGATGAGCGAGATCGGCATGAAGCTGCTGGCCGCCGGGGACGAGGCGGCCGACGAGCTGAACTACCTGACCCGTACCCGGGACGGAAAGCTGGTCAAGTCCTCCACGATGGTGCTGCGCGACTCGGCCGGCACCGTGTTCGGGGCACTGTGCGTCAACCTCGACGTCACGGTCGTCAACCAGATGCACGCCCTGGTCGGCGGCCTCGCCGGGGTCTCCCCCGAGCCCGGGACGGCGCCGACCACCACGTTCGGCGACGACATCACCGCCGTACTGGACTCCGTCGTCGACGCCCGCCAGCTCCACCGGAACAAGCCGTGGCACCAGCTCAGCCGGGCGGAACGGATCGAGCTGTTCCAGGACCTGGACCGGCAGGGCGTCTTCGCGGTGCGCGGCGCGGTGCGGCAGGTCGCGACGCGGCTCGGCATCTCCCGGGCCTCCGCCTACAACTACCTGGCCGCGGCCCGCTCCGGCTGAGCTGCCGTCCGGTCACCCGATCTCGACCACGCGTGCCCAGCCGGGCGGTTCGTCCGGTATGTAGCCGTCCTCGCTCCAGGTCCTGCCGTACCGCCTCGGGAACAGGCCCACCACCGTCCGGCACGGCGGCTGCGCCTCGGGCCAGGGCGTCTGCCCGTCGGTCAGGGCCACCACGACGTCCGGCGCCGGGCGGGACCGCAGCGCTCTGGCGAAGCCGGCGCGCAGGTCCGTACCGCCGCCGCCCACCAGGGGGATGCCCTCCGCCCGGCACAGCGGGTGCGCGGTCCGGGCGGCCGCGTCGCAGGACACCACGGACACCAGGTCGCGGCGGCCGCCGACGGCACGGGAGATGGCGGCCACCTCCAGCAGGGCACCGCCCAGTTCGGCGTCGCTGACCGAAGCGGAGGTGTCGATGACGACGCAGACCCGGGGCGGCCGGCGGCGCAGGGCGGGCAGCACCACCCCGGGCAGGGCGGCCGAGCGGCGCGCGGGGCGTCCGAAGCTGTAGTCGTCGCCGGCCCCCGCGGCCGAGACCGCCGAGCGGACCGCCGCTCCCAGCAGCTCCCGCCAGGGCTGCGGTGGGTGGAAGGCCTCCTCCGCCCAGCGCCGCCAGCCGTCGGGGGTGGTGCCGGGGCGGCCGGTGATGGCCTGCGCGACCCGGAACCGGACCCCGTCCCGCTCCTGCTCGCTGAGACCGTGCGCGCCGTCGGGCCCCAGGTCCCACTCCCGCTCCCGGCCGTCGGCGCCGCTGCCGCAGTCCAGCCAGGTCAGGTCCTGGGTCAGCGGTCCCAGCCGGAACTGCCGCAGGTACTCCTCCATCAGCAGGCCCTCGTCCAGCCTCAGCGTCCGCGGCCGGACCGCGCCCCGGGGACGGGCCAGGCCGTCGCCGTAGGCGTCGTCGTTGATCTCCAGGTCCGCCGCGATGTTCATCCGCAGCCGCTCACCCGGCCCGGTCAGCCCGCGCTCCCGCGCGACCCGGTCACTGCGGGTGTGGTGGTCGCGCAGCAGGTGGGACACCTCGTGCACCCATACCCCGGCCAGGTCCTCCACCGGCATCCGGGCCACGAACGCGGGCGAGACGTAACAGCGCCAGTGCCGGTCGACGGCCATGGTCGGCACCCGCCGGGAGACCACGACGTGCAGGGCGAACAGGGCGGTGGCGAGGTACGGACGAGCCCGTACGGCCTGCAACCGGGCCGCGTACAACTTGTCCAGGTCCAGGTCCAGGTCCGGGGCCACGTCCCGGTCCGGGGCCGGGTCCGGGGCCACGTCCGGGTCCGGGGCCCGGGCCGGGGCCACGTCCCGGTCCGGGACCGGGTCCGGGTCCGGGACCGGGACCGGGGTCGGGGTCGGGGTCGGGGCTGGGGCCGGGGCTGGGGCCACGTCCCGGGCCGGGATCGGGGTCGGGGCCACGTCCCGGGTCGGGGTCGGGGTCGGGGTGTCGGGTGTTGTGGGTGGGGTCATCGGGTCGCCTGGGCCGCGACGCGGGCGGCGGCCCGGTCGGCTCGCCGGGAGACGCTCACCGCTCCGGCGAGCCGCTCGACGGCCGCCGGTACGTCCCAGTCGTCCCGGCGCAGTGAGGCGAGGGTGGTGGCCGGGACCACCACCAGGTCGGGGGCGCCGGTGTCCAGGGCCCGCACCAGCAACGCCCAGGCGGCGTCCCAGCGGGCCCGGTCCGGTCGCTCGCGGACCGCGGCGACCACCCCGTCCAGCACGGCCTGGCGCAGGTCACCGCGTTCGGGCAGGTCGGCGGCGGCCGGGTCGGCGAGCAGCAGCTCGGGGTCGGGGAGCTCCAACCGGTCGACGGTCGCCAGCAGTTCGAGCCCGGGACCGTCCCCGACCGTCCCCCTGACCAGCAGGGAGAGCACATCCCGTGAGGAGCCGGCGGCGTACGCGAACGCGACCAGACGCAGTGTCATGTCCCAGCTCCGGGGCGACGGCCAGGCACCGCCACGCCGCACCTCTCCGCTGGGCAGGCGGTGGACGAGCGTGGGGCGGGTGGCGAGCAGCCCGCACACCGCGCGGCGCGCGAAGTCCACGGCGGCGGGCAGCCGGCCGGGGTCGAGCCGGGGCAGGGTCGCCCGCGGCCAGGTGCCGCCGAGGCCGCGTACGACGACCTCGTGGTCGTGGGCCCACTGGAGGTGCACGAACCGGTTGGCCAGCGGCGGGCTGAGCTCCCAGCCGTCGGCCGCCGAGGACCGGGGGTTGGCGGCGGCCACGATCCGTACGCCGGGCGGGAGCCGCAGGGCGCCGACGCGACGCTCCAGGACCAGCCGCAGGAGGGCGGCCTGCACGGCGGGCGGCGCGGTGGACAGTTCGTCGAGGAACAGCAGGCCGCGGCCCGCCGCCACCAGTCGTACGGCCCAGTCCGGCGGAGCCATGGGGACGCCCTGGACGGCGGGATCATCCCCCACGACGGGCAGCCCGGAGAAGTCGGACGGCTCGTGCACGCTGGCGATCACCGTGGTCAGGGGCAGGTCGAGGGCGGCGGCCAGCTGGTGGAGGGCGGCGGTCTTGCCGATGCCGGGCTCGCCCCACAGCAGGACGGGCAGATCCGCGGCGACGGCGAGGGTGAGCGCCTCCAGCTGGGTGTCCGGGCGGGGTTCGGTGGTGAAGGTGCCGAGCAGGTTCAACAGGTGGTCGGCGGTGTCGAGTTGGTCGGATACGTGGGTGGGCATGTCTGAATCACCTCGGGGTGTGGGAGGGCAAGGGGCAGGGTTCGGCCCCCGGACGGCGTTTCAGCGCCAGGCGGCGGGGCGTGGGCCGAGGCGCGGATCGTGCGGGGACCGGTGGCGCCGGGTGCGGACCGGTGCGGGGCGGGATCCGGTGAGACCCGCCCGGTAGAGGCCGTACGCGATCCGGCGGCGCGCCGCCGACTCCAGGGCCTCCTTCAACGGGCCGTCGCGCAGGGCGGCTTCGGGTCCCAGCAGCCCTTCGACGACGGCGAGCGCACCGGCGATGTCCCCGTGGTCGAGGCGGTCACGCACACCGGTGAGGCAGTCGGGGCGGCGGTGCGCCTCGTCGATGGCCCGCAGACAGGGCAGCGGCGGTCCGCCGAGTGCCACCAGCAGTTCCTCGCGCCGCAGTTCGTCCGGGGAGTGGTCCAGCGCGGACAGCACCCCGTCGACCAGCCCGATCCGGTGCCGGACGCCCCGGCACTCCACGAGACGCGGCTGCCCGCCCGGTTCCCGCTCCGGGGTCCGGACGGCCGGCACCTGACCGGGTACGAGCGCGGTGGCGACCAGCGGATGCAGCCGTCCGGCGTCGATCAGCCCGGCGCGCAGCAGCTCCAGGTCCGGGAGCAGCCGGGTGGCCGCGTCCGGCAGCACGGCGACCGCGCCGCCGCCGGTGCCCGGGCCGGTGGTCACCGTCCCGTCGGGCGCGAGGTGCAGTGCGAGCCACCGCCGGCCGCCCGGGCGCACCGCCACGGTGCCGCTGTCCTGCCCCTCGGCACGCAGTACGACCCTCGCCTCGTCCGGCCAGCGGTGCGCGGCGCACAGCGTGAGCCGGTCGGCGCCCGCGCGGGTGCGCAGTTCGCCGGCGACGCCGGCGTCCCACAGGTGGCGGTGCAGATCGAACCGGTACCGACGGCTGGGACGCGGATGGGGGTGCCCGCGGGCCGCGGGCTCGCCGAGCCTGCCGTCCCAGACCGCGAGGCTGACGCGTTGCCCGGCATCGGCCCAGGCGGGCGGTGTCCGCACCACCAGGTGCAGGGGCCTTCGTCCGGTGTCGTAGCGGGCGAGCGGCATGGTCAGCCCGGGGCGCAGCAGGCCTTGGGGGGCGATCCTCGGCAGGTGCCAGCGCAGCAGGTCGGGGGCGAGCCGGCGCAGGTCGGCGCGGATCCGGTCGCGGACGTCCCGGCCCCGGTCGCGGGCCAGGGTGCGGAGGTCGAGGTCGATGTCGAAACCGGCGGCGGCGCAGGCCCCGGCCCAGTCGCCGGTCTCCCGGCGGGCGGTCGCGGTCTCGATCATGGCGGGCGGCACGGCGAACTCTCGCACGCGCCGCCAGAGGGTGAGGCGGGTGTTCCCGTCCGTGAGGTGAGTGGCCATCAGCACTCACCTTGCGTGGACGGGACCCCCAATCTGTCAACAGAGTGAGTGGTCATCGCCGGGAGCATACGACGAGCCGATCCCGGCGGGCCAGACATTTACGCGACCGCCGTCCTGGCGGCTGCTCAGTCCTTCTTGACCGCCACCCCGCCGTAGAAGCCGATCTGTTCCGAGCCGGCCGGCGGAGTGGTCTCCGGTCGCCAGAACGGGACCTGCGCGACGCCGGGCTCGACCAGGTCGAAGCCCTCGAAGAACCGCTCGACCCGGTCCCGGGGGCGCAGGGTCATGGTGGCGGTGGCGTTGTTGTAGACGGCCTGGGCGTCACTGCGGTCGGCGAAGTCGGCCGTGGCGTGCGAGAGGACCAGGAAGCTGCCGGGCGGGAGGGCGTCGCGCAGGGTGGCGACGATCCGCTCGGGCTCCTCGTCGTCGCGCACGAAGTGCAGGATGGCGACGAGGAAGAGGGCCACCGGCCGGCCGAAGTCGATGACGCGCCGGACCTCGGGGTGGTCCACGACGGACCGCGGGTCGCGCAGGTCGGCGAGGACGATACTGGTGGAGCCGGAACGGCTGAGCAGTGCGTCGCCGTGCGCCTTCACGATCGGGTCGTTGTCGACGTAGGCCACGCGCACGTCCGGCGCCAGTTGCTGGGCGACCTCGTGGATGTTCGGCGAGGTGGGCAGCCCGGTGCCGACGTCGAGGATCTGGCGGACGCCGCTGTCGACGACGTGGCGGACCGCCCGCTGGAGGAACGCCCGGTTGGCCCGCACCCCGATGAAGACCTCGGGCGCGACGGCGGCGAGCCGGTCGGCGGCCTGGCGGTCCACGTCGTAGTTGTCCTTGCCGCCCAGCAGGTAGTCGTAGATCCGCGCGGGATGCGGTTTGCTGGTGTCGATCTCCACGGGCCGTATGCCGTCCTGCGTCACGTGCGCTCCTCTCGACGGCCGCCGGGCCCCCCTTGGCACACCGACGGCAGGCGACAGCTTTCCACACCAACTCCACTGCTCGCGCACCGAGTTCCGCAGCCCCACAGGTCACAGGGGGCACAACCGTCGCTCCGACCGGTGGGCGGAGTCGCCCGAGCCGGACCGACCTGACTACCATCGGGTCCAGGTGTCCGGGCAGGTGTCCCGGTTTGGTTGGGGGTTTCGTATGGTTACCGGTCGTGTGGTGCGGTTCGACAGCTCGCGCGGATACGGGTTCATCGCTCCGGACGGCGGCGGCGAGGACGTCTTCCTGCACGTGAACGACATGCAGATGCCGGAGTCCTACGTCCGCCCGGGGGTGGCCGTGGAGTTCGAGATCGAGAGCGGCGAGCGCGGGCCGAAGGCGTCCGGCGTCCGGCTCGCCCGGGGAGCCGACGTCAGGACGCTCGGCCCGGACGACGACTCACTGTGCGACCTGCTCAGCGCCGAGGAGTTCACCCGCGAGGTGACCGAGACGCTGCTGGCGTCGGCGCCCACCCTGACCGCCGAGGAGATCGTACGGGTCCGCGGCGCCCTGGCCCAGTTCGCGAAGAACCACGGCTGGATCGAGGGCTGACCCGCCCGGGCGGCTCCGGGGAGGAAGCGGGTCGCGGTCAGGACGCGAACGGTACCTGGGGCTTCGGGGTCTCGGTGCGTCCGGCGGGGTGCCGCCACAGACCGTCCGCGGCCAGCCGGGGCAGTACCCCCTCCCCGAACCAGTACGCCTCCTCCAGGTGCGGATAGCCGGACAGCACGAACTCCTCGATCCCCAGCGCCGCGTACTCCCTGATCCGCGTGGCGACCTCGTCGTGCGAGCCGACCAGCGCGGTGCCGGCGCCACCGCGGACCAGCCCGATGCCCGCCCAGAGGTTGGGGTGGATCTCCAGTGCGTCCCGGCGGCCTCCGTGCAGGGCCAGCATCCGCTGCTGGCCCTCGGACTCGCTGCGGGCGAGCCCGGTCTGCACCGACCGCACCGTCTCCGCGTCGAACCCGGCCAGCAGCCGGTCGGCCTCCGCCCAGGCCTGCGCGGACGTGTCCCGGGTGATGACGTGCAGCCGGATTCCGAAGCGCAGCCTGCGCCCCCGGCGCTCCGCGAGCCCCCGGATCCAGGCGATCTTCTCGGCGACCTGGGCCGGTGGCTCGCCCCAGGTCAGATACACGTCGACGTGGCGGGCCGCGACCTCGCCCGCGAGCGGCGAGGACCCGCCGAAGTACACCTCCGGCACCGGATCGGGCACCCGGGCCAGCCTCGCGTCCTCGACCCGGAGGTGCTCCCCCGCCAGATCGACCGTCTTGCCCTCCCACAGCCCCCGTACGATCTCCAGGAACTCCCCGGTGCGGCGGTACCGGTCGTCCTTGCCGAGGAAGTCGCCGTAGGCCCGCTGCTCATGGCTCTCGCCGCCGGTGACCACGTTGAGCAGCAGGCGTCCGCCGGTCCCCCGTTGGAAGGTGGCGGCCATCTGCGCGGCCAGCGTCGGCGAGACGAAGCCCGGCCGGAAGGCGACCAGGAACTTCAGCCGCTCGGTGTGCCGGCTGACCATCGCCGTGGTCAGCCAGGCGTCCTCGCACCAGGCGCCGGTGGGGGTGAGCGCGCCCACGAAGCCGAGGTCCTCCGCGGCCTGGGCGATCTGGCTCAGGTAGGCGACCGTCGGCGGCCGGTCCCGGCCGGACGCCGTCGCCGGGGTGCCGTGGCCGCCGCCGACGACATGGCGGCTGTCACCGTTGGTGGGCAGGAACCAGTGGAAGGTGAGGGACACGGGAGGTCTCCGTTCGTCGGTGGCCGTCAGAGCAGGCCGTGGCGGGGCGGCGGCGTGCCGTTCAGCACGTACCGGCCGATGTGCTGGATCTTCCAGCGGGCCGGATCGTGCAGCGTGTGGGTGCGCGCGTCGCGCCAGTGCCGGTGCAGGTTGAGGGAGTCGAGGGCGGAGCGGGTGCCGGACACCTCGAACAGCGCTCCGGCGACCTCGACGGCGGCACCGGCCGCCGTGACCTTCGCGGCGGCCACGGCGATGGACGCCTCGGCGGCCGAGGCGTCGGTGAGGTCGGCGCCGGCCGCGTCGACCGCGCGGGCGGCCTCCCGGAGCAGTGCCTCGGACGCCCTTACCCGTACGGCGAGTTCGCCGAACCGCTGGATCAGCAGCGGGTCCTCGGCGGCGGTCTCCACTCCGCTCTCGAACCAGGGCCGGCTCCTGGTGCGGACGAACTCGACGGCCTCGGCCAGGGCTCCCCCGGCGATCCCCACGTCGATGGCGGCATGCAGCAACTGAGCAACCGCGCCGTGGAGTTGCGGACCCCGGAAGGTCAGGTGGTGGGGCAGTACCCGGTCCCCCGGCACGGCGATGCCGTCCAGCCGGACCGTCCCGCTGGCGGTCGTGCGCTGCCCCATGCCGTCCCAGTCGTCGACGACGGTGACACCGGGAGCGTCCCGGGGGACGTAGGCCACGTGCAGGTCGTCGTCCTCGGCACGGGCCAGGACGGGGATCCAGTCGGCGAAGAGCGCGCCGGTGGAGTAGTGCTTGACTCCGGTGAGCAGGTAGGAGCCGTCGCCGCGGGGCTCCAGCCGGGTCCGGATGTCCTGGACGTGTTGCGTACCGGCCTCGGACTGGGCGTTGCCTAGGCGACTGCCCGCCAGCAGCTCGGCGAAGAAGAACTTCCGCTGCTCCTCGGTGCCCTGACGGCGGATCACGTTGACGTAGACGAAGTGGCTCTGCGGGATCTGGGCGAGGCTGGCATCGGCCGACGCGAGGATCCGGAAGATCTCCGCGAGGGTGCCGGCCCCGACGTCGGCGCCGCCGTGCTCGGCAGGCACCGTCACCCCGAGCAGGCCGGAGGCGGAGAGCCGGTCCAACTCGGCGCGTGGCAGCTGGCGTTCGGCGTCCCGCTGGGCGGCCCCGGCGCGGAACTCCGCGGCCAGGGCCGTCGCGACGGCGAGCGCCTCCGTGTCGTCGGCGATGATGTGCGCGGTCACCGGTCAGCCCGCCACGGCGAGGACGGGCGTCCGTCCGGCGAGCGCGGTGGAGAACTGGTCGACGACCGGCGTGAGGGCCGCGGCGGCGGCCGGCGCGAGGGCGAGGGTGCCGTCCTCGCGGACGGTGATGTCCTTGTCGAGGGTGAACCAGCCCTGCACGATGTGGGCGGCGCCCATCGAGTTCAGGACCGGGCGCAGCGCGTAGTCGATGGCGAGGACGTGCGCGACCGAGCCACCGGTGGCCAGCGGCAGCACGGTCTTGCCGGTGAGCGCGTACTGCGGGAGCAGGTCGAGCAGCGCCTTGAGGACACCGGAGTAGGACGCCTTGTAGACGGGGGTGCCGACCACGACCCCGTCGGCGCGGGCGAACAGTTCGGTCGCCTCGACGATCGCGGGGTGCCGGAAGTCGGCGCCGAGCAGCGCCTCGGCGGGGATGGTGCGGACGTCGAGCGGGATCACCTCGTGGCCCTGGGCGGTGAGCCGCTGGTCGAGGTGGCGCAGCAGCCGTCCGGTGCGGGAGGAGGCGGAGGGACTGCCGGAGACGGACAGGACGGTGGCCATGGAGCTGCCTCTTTCTGGTGGTCCGGGCGCCCGTGCGAGGCGGGCGCCCGGCGGGGAAGGGTCAGGAGTACCAGGTGGGTTCGGGCAGTTCGCCTTCGAGGACCCAGCGGCCCACCTCGCGCCGCTTGTAGGCGACCGGGTCGTGCAGGGTGTGGGTGCGGACGTTGCGCCAGAAGCGGTCCAGGCCCTCGGCGGTGGCCGTGGCACGGGCGCCGGTGACCTCGAAGATCCGGTTGCCGATCTCCAGGGCGACGTCGGTGGCGCGGGCCTTGATCGCGGCGACCCGGACCTCGAAGGCGCCCCGCGCCTCGGGGGTGACGGCGTCCGGGTCGTCGTGCAGCTGCCGGCCCTCGGCGGCGACGGCGTCGGCGAGGGCCTCGGCCGCCCAGAGCTTCGCGGTCAGGTCGCCGTACGTGTCGATGACGTACGGCTCGTCGACGGCGCGTTCGTAGCCGCCGTGCAGCCAGGCGCGGGACCTGGTACGGGTGTAGGTGGCGGCGGTCTCCAGGGCGCCGGCCGCGATACCGAGGTAGAAGTTGACGAACACCAACTGGATGGTGGGGACGTTGAGGGTGTTGTAGACCCGCGGCCGGAACTCCTTGCCGACGTATCCGGCGGCCGACGACCAGGGGGCGCGTACGCCGTCGAGGGTGACGCCGCCGCTCTCGGTGAGCCGCTGGCCGATGTTGTCCCAGTCGTCGTGGAAGGTCAGGCCCTCGCTGTCGGAGGGGACGATGGCGAAGACGTGCTTGTCGGTGCCTTCGAAGACGCCTTCGAGGACGGTGACGTCGGAGACCCTGCTGCCGGTGGAGAAGGACTTGCGGCCGGTGAAGACCAGGTCGTCGCCGTCCTCGGTGACGACCACGTCCTGGTCGCGGGGGTTGACGGCGCCGCCGAAGAACCAGCGGTTGCGGGCGGCCTCGGCCTCGACGTGCTCCCACTGCTCGCGGGTGCCGACCAGCCGGGCGGCCCAGTTCCAGAGGTAGTGGTAGCCGAGGAGCTGGCCGATGGAGCCGTCGGCCTTGGCGACCTCGCGCACGACCCGGTAGGCGGTGGTCCAGTCCTGGCCCGCGCCGCCGTGCTCGACGGGGCCCAGCAGGGTGACCAGGCCGGAGTCCTTGAGGAGCCGGACCTCGGCGTGCGGGGTGGCGCCGGCCCGGTCGCGGGCGGCGGCGTCGGTGGCGAGGACGGCGGCGACCTCGGCGGCGCGGGCGATCCACTCGTCGGCGGTGGCGGGGGTCGGGCGGGTCTCCCAGTCGACGGGCGTGACAGTGCTCATGGGGTTTCCTCTTTCGCGGCGTGGGGGGGGTCAGACGTGGGCGGGCTCGGACTGTGGGTCCGCGAGAGCGGCTTCACGTTCGCGTACGAGGGGCAGCACCCGCTTGCCGAAGTACTCGACCTCCTCGTGGTAGTGCAGGAAGCCGAGCAGGAAGAGGTCGACGCCGAGCCGCTTGTAGGCCACGATCCGTTCGGCGATCTGCTCGGGGGTGCCGATCAGTCCGGTGCGGAAGCCGTCGTTGTACTGGACGAGGTCCTCGAAGGTGGAGTCCTGCCACATGCCCTTGCCGTCGGCGGCGGACTGCCCGGCCTGCTTGACGGCCGCGCCGAACCCCGCGACGGCCTCGCGGTCGGCCTTGGCGATGATCTCGCGGAGGGTGTCGCGGGCCTCGGCCTCGGTGTCACGGGCGATGAGGAAGCCGTTGAGGCCGAACTTCGGTGCCGTGCGGCCCGCTTCGGCCGCGGCCTTGCGGACGTCGTTGATCTGCTCGGTCACCCCGTCGAAGTCCTTGCCGTTGGAGAAGTACCAGTCGGAGACCCGCCCGGCCATCGCGCGGGCGGCGGTGGAGTTGCCGCCCTGGAAGATCTCCGGATGCGGGCGCTCGGGGGTGTTGAGCGGCTTGGGCTTCAGGGAGAAGTCCCGCAGCCGGTAGAAGTCGCCGGCGAGTTCGGTGTGGTCCTCGGTCCAGATCTGGCGCAGCGCCCGGATGAACTCCTCGGCACGGCGGTAGCGTTCGTCGTGCTCCAGCCAGGGTTCGCCGAGCGCGGTGAACTCGCCCTTGAACCAGCCGGAGACGACGTTGACCGCGAAGCGGCCGTTCGAGAGGTGGTCGGCGGTGGCGCCGAACTTGGCGAGGACACCCGGATGCCAGAGGCCGGGGTGGACGGCGGCGATCACCTTCAGGCGTTCGGTGGCGAGCAGCAGCGCGAGGCTGAAGCCGGTCGACTCGTGCTGGTACTCGGCGCCGTAACTGGCCATGTAGCGGACTTGGCTGAGCGCGTACTCGAAGCCGTTGTTCTCGGCGAGGACGGCGAGTTCGCGGTTGTAGTCGTAACCCCAGTCGGTGCGTTGCTCGATGGTGCTGGTGACGAGTCCTCCGCTGACGTTGGGGACCCAGTAGGCGAATTTCAGGGGCGCGGCGGCCATGCGGAACTCCTGTTGCGGGTTTTCGGGCACGCCGGAATTCGGGCGGTGCACGGCGCGGAGAGGTGCTGGGCGCGGTGCGGTGAATTCGGGCGGGAAAAGGTGATGCGGAGAGCGCGGCGGATCTTGGTGGGTCGATCAGGCCGCGGCGCAACAGGAGGCGCTGGAGACGCGCGCGAGGTCGACGTGGCGTCGCCGCGTGAGGTCCAGTCGCATCTTCATGTCGTCGATGGTCGCAGTGGCCGCCGAGACCAGTCAAGGAAAACCCGACCGTTCTCGTATCGCGGACCATTGAATTTCACGAACGTGTGACAGGGAAACCCTTGAACCCGTCCCGGCCGGCCGCGCATTCTGCCGGTATGCGGACCGAACAGCTGGAATACATAGCGGCCGTGACCCGGCTCGGCTCGCTGCGCCGGGCGGCCGACGAACTGCGCCTTTCCCAGCCCGCGTTGAGCGAGACGGTGCGGAACCTGGAGCGGGAACTGGGCGTCGATCTGCTGGAGCGCAAGCGCACCGGGGCGACGATGAGCGCGGCGGGGCAGGAGCTGCTGCCCCGGATCGTCGATGTGCTGGAGGCGGTGGACCGGCTGCGGCTGGCGGCGGGCGAGCAGCACCGCATCAGCCGGATGGTGCGCGTGGGCACGGTCAACGCGGCGACCGTGCCGTTGCTCATCCCGGTGCTGCGGGACTTCCGCACCACGCATCCGGTGACCCAGGTCGAGGTGGTGGGCGCCCAGCAGACGGAGATCCACCGCGGCCTCGCCGAGGGCGGGTTCGACCTGGGTCTCGTGAACCACCTGGACGGTGACGACGTGCCGGCCGGTTTCGAGGTCACCGAACTGCTGCGCGGGCGACCGGTGGTGTGCGTACGGCCGGACAGTCCGCTGGCCGGCCGGCCCGAGTTGACGGCCGACGAGTTGCTCTCCGTGCCGTTGATCGCCATGCGCACCGGTTATGTGATGCACCGTTACGTGCACCGGCTGCTGGCGGGCCGCGCGCCCGCGTTCTCCTACTCGACCGACGGGGCGGAGATGGGCAAGCTGATGGTCGCGGAGGGGCTCGGCGCCACCGTGCTGCCGGACTTCAGCGTGGTCGGGGACCCGCTGGAGCGCGAGGGGACGATCGTGTGCCGGCCGCTGGCCGGGGACGCCACCCGGGTGCTGCTGACACTGCGGCGCCGGCGGGCCGACTCGGTGCCGCGGGCGGCGCGGGACCTGCACGAGACGTTCGTGCGCCGGGCGGCCGAACTGGGCGGGACGGTGGCCCCGCGGCACCGTCCCTGACGGCACGTGGACGTGCGGCGCGACACCCCCGATCGTGTGGTGCGGGGATGTTCCACCGTCTTCGCCGGTGGTGTCGGCCGCTCCCTGGAGATCGTCGCGGGCTCGCAGGACCCCTTCGCCGAGCCCGTGGCCGCGCCGGTCACGGTGACCGAGGACGCCGGGCACCGCCCCCAGCTCAGCCATCCGGTGCCAGTCGCCCGCGTACTGACGGCATGCCGCGACCGGGTCGGCGTCCGCCGGTACCCGTTCGATCCCGTCCCGGCTGGGCCGGGACACCCCGGACCTGGCCCGACAGCAGCGCTGCCCAGCGGGGTGGTCGTGCCGAGGCCGGTCACCAGGACCTCACTGGTCGCGCTCGGCATGACGGATTCCTTCCGCGCGGTGTTCCGGTCCCTGGTCGTGGGCGGCGGGTGCGGGGCTCGGCGTCCACCCGGTTCCCCAGGGGGACCCCGGGGACACCAGCGCCATGATGGCGATCAGTAATTCCCTGGTGGTGAGAACTTCTTCGGTCCTTTCCATGCCCTTCCCGGTATCTCGAACATCGACCGACTGCTGCGAGCAATCTACGCGCAGGAAAGGGCTCGGCGCGGCACCCTTTTTCACGACATCCGGGCGGCTCCCACCGACCACACGAAGGACTACTAGCACTATTAACAGTGAGTCAGCAGTCCTATTTTCCGCAGATAGTCAGGCATGAACCTCCTCAATACGCCCGTTGCAGCGAGCGAAACCCGCAGCGCCCTTCATTGGCCGGTAGAGGTGCAGGAACTGGAGCCGTTGCGGAACGAGCGACTCACGGCTCCCAGCCGATCATGTGCTCGGCGGACGCCCGGACATTGTGGAACACCAGTTCGCCGCCAAGGCACGCGCGTACCCTGCCTGCCGCTGACGTGACTGCTGGTGAACAACCCGGTCTTCACCACGGTGGAGGTCAGTTCATCTGCCGACGGACCTGTTTCACCTCGTGGTCGATGGCCCAGGCGTCGGCGACCGGGCCCAAGTGGCCCAGCTTGTCAGGGTTGATGACCGAGCGGATGGTCTGGATCTGCCCGTCGAGCACGTCGAGGGCCAGGATGTGGAGGACCTTGCCGTCCCGGTCGCGGAAGACCGCGCCCGGCTGGCCGTTGACTTCGTGCGGCTCGAACGTCACGTCGATCCGGGCCATCAGCGGGTAGACGGCGGCGAGCAGTCGGGCCACGTTCTCGGCACCCACGACGGCCCTGGCCAGCTGCGGGGCCTTGCCACCGCCGTCCCCGACCATGTGCACGTCGGCGGCCAGCAGATTCTGTAGCCCGCCCACGTCGCCGCCCTTCAGCGCGTCGAAGAACCGCGCCGCGAGCTCCTGCCGCTCCTTACGGTCCGCCTCAAAGCGTGGCCGCCCGGCCTGCATGTGCCGCCGCGCCCGAACCAACAGCTGCCGGCACGCCGCCTCCGACCGCCCCACCGCCGCGGCGATCTCGTCGAAGCCGAAGGCGAACACCTCCCGCAGCACGAACACCGACCGCTCCAGCGGGCTGAGCCGCTCCAACAGCAACAGCGCAGCCATCGAGACCGAGTCGGCCAGCTCCGCCGAGCGTTCCGGGTCCTGGTACGGGTCGCTGAGCAGCGGCTCCGGGAGCCACGGTCCGACGTACTCCTCCCGCCGCACCCGTGCGGAGCGCAGCACGTCGATCGAAATCCGTGTCACCGTGGCCGACAGAAACGCCTTGGGCGACGCGACCCGGGTCGTCGAGGCATCGAAGCGGAGCCACGTCTCCTGCACCGCGTCCTCAGCCTCGCCCACACTGCCCAGAATCCGATAGGCGATCGAGAACAGCAGCGGCCGCAGCTCCTCGAACTCCTCGACCTTGCTCACGCCCACTCCCCCTTGAAATCCTCTTCGACCCGGCCGTACTGGCCGACTCGGGCGTCTTCAGATGATCATCCGGTCAAGCGGCGGACCGGGGCAACGTCCCGTTTCCGGGTCCGGGGCCCGTCCCGGGCCCCGGAACGTACCGCCGCTCAGTGGAACTGCCCGACCACGTAGTCGCCGGCCGGCTGCTGGGTGATGATATTGAGCCGGTTCACCGTGTTCATGAAGGACACCAGCATCACCAGGGCGGTGAGCTGCTCCTCGTCGTAGTGCTTGGCGGCCCGGGCCCACACCTCGTCGCTGACCCCGTCGGCCGCGTCCGCGACCCGGGTCCCCTGCTCCGCCAGCTCCAGCGCAGCACGCTCGGCCTCGGTGAACACCGTGGCCTCCCGCCACGCCGCGACCAGGTGCAGCCGCAGCGAGGTCTCGCCGGCAGCGGCGGCCTCCTTGGTGTGCATGTCGATGCAGACGGCGCAGCCGTTGATCTGGCTCACGCGCAGCGCCACCAGCTCCTGCGTCACGGCCGGCAGCGGCGAGTCCTTGAGCGCCTTGCCCGCCGACATGAAGTGCTTCAGGGCCTTGCCGGCGGTCGGGCTGGCGAAGTAGTTCAGTCGCGCGTCCATGGTGTGCTCCTCTGTGGTCGCCAGTGGGTACACCCCCTGGGACGAGGTAGCCCGACACCCTGTGACATGGACGAATGTGACCCGCGTCACCGGGGTTCATGCCGAGGCAGGCCGCTTCATGGAAGCGCGAGGCTAGGGTCGCGGCCGTCTGATCCAGCCCAGCGACCGTTCGACGGCGCGCTGCCAGTTCTCGTACTCCGCGTCCCGGTGGCCGGGGTCCATCGCGGGCAGCCAGCGGGCGGCCGGGTGCCAGTTGCGGCGCAGCACCTCCAGGTCCGGCCAGTAGCCGGCGGCGAGCCCGGCGGCGTAGGCGGCTCCCAGGGAGACCGTCTCGGAGACCATGGGCCGTACCACGGGCACGTCGAGGACGTCGGCGACGAACTGCATGAGCAGGTTGTCCGCCGTCATGCCACCGTCCACCTTCAGCTCCTTCAGCCGCACCGAGGAGTCGGCGTTCATGGCGTCGACGACCTCCCGCGTCTGCCAGCCGGTGGCCTCCAGGACCGCCCGGGCCAGGTGCCCGCTGGTGATGTAGGAGGTGAGGCCGACGATCACCCCGCGCGCGTCACTGCGCCAGCGCGGTGCGAACAGGCCAGAGAAGGCGGGGACGATGTAGCAGCCGCCGTTGTCCTCGACGGTCCTCGCGAGCGTCTCGATCTCCGGGGCGCTGTTGATGAGTCCCAGCCGGTCACGGAACCACTGGACCAGGGAACCGGTGACGGCGATCGACCCTTCCAGTGCGTACACGGGCGGCCGGTCCCCGATCCGGTAGGCGACCGTGGTGAGCAGTCCGTGCCGGGACCGTACGACGTCGGTGCCGGTGTTGAGCAGCAGGAAGCTCCCCGTTCCGTAGGTGCACTTGGCTTCGCCCGGGGAGAAGCAGGTCTGGCCGAACAGGGCCGCCTGCTGGTCGCCGAGCGCGGCCGCGATGGGCACGCCGTCGATCGGCGGGCCGGCCTCGCCGTAGATCTCCGCGGAGGGCCTGATCTCGGGGAGCATCGCGCGGGGGACGCCGAAGAACGCCAGGAGTTCCTCGTCCCAGGTCAGCGAGTGGATGTTCATCAGCATGGTGCGGCTGGCGTTGGTGGCGTCGGTGATGTGCAGGCCGCCGTCGGCGCCGCCGGTCAGGTTCCAGATCAGCCAGCTCTCGATCGTGCCGAACAGCACCTCGCCGTCCTCGGCACGCTGTTCCAGGCCCTTGACGTTGTCGAACAGCCAGCGCAGCCGCAGCGCCGAGAAGTAGGTGGAGGGCGGCAGCCCGCACCGGTCGAGGAAGAACTCCTCTCCGGGGTGGCGGGCCAGGTCCTCGACCAGGGGCGCGGTGCGGGTGTCCTGCCAGACGATCGCGCGCCCCACCGGGGTGCCCGTGCGCCGGTCCCAGACCACCGTCGTCTCCCGCTGGTTGGCCAGGCCGACGGCGGCGATCTGTCCGGTGTCGACGGCCGCCCCTGCCCCGGACAGGGCCTCGGACATCACACGGCGCAGGTTGTGCCAGATCTCGGCGGCGTCGTGCTCGACCCAGCCGGGCTTCGGGAAGTGCTGCTGGTGCTCCCTCTGCGCGACGGACACCAGCCGCCCGCCCCGGTCGAAGAGGATGCATCGGGTGGAGTTGGTGCCCTGATCGATGGACATCACATACCGTTCCACCATGATCGGGACCTCCTTCCGATGGTCGCGGGGGGAGCGCCGGGGGCGCCGGGGCAGGGGCCGAGGTGTTCACCAGCGGGCGGCGCCCAGGTCCCGGGAGACCGCGCGGGCGGCCTCGCGGATCAGCGTGATCAGGTGGGGCCGGGGCCGGGCCTGACTGTCACAGATCCTCTCGACGGGCCCGGAGAGCCCGATGGCGCCGACGACGAGACCGCCGTGGCCGCGGATCGGCACGGCCAGCCCGGCCTCGCCCATGCTCATCTCCTGTGTCTCGGCGGCCCAGCCCACCTCCCTGACCTCGGCGAGGGCCCGGGTGAGCTGTTCCTGGGTGACCAGGGTGTGCCGGGTGTACGGCTCCAGGCCCGATTCCACGGCCGCGTCGAGGGGCGCCGCCCCGTAGGCCAAAAGGACCTTGCCGAGCGAGGAGGCGTGCAGGGGGAGCAGCGCGCCCACGTCCAGGGTCTGGAGTGTGTCGTCCGGCCGGAACACGTGGTGGACGACGAGGACCCTGCCCTCCAGGGGGGTGCCCAGGCGTACCGCCTCCCCGCTGCGGGCGGCCAGGGCATCGGCCCAGTTGATGGAACGCGACCGCAGTTCGTTGACGTCGAGATAACTCGTGCCGAGGTGCAGCAAGGCAGCTCCGAGCTGGTACTTTCCGGTCGCCGCGTCCTGCTCGACGAAATCCACGTGCTGGAGTGTGCGCAGGATGCCGTGGGCGGTTCCCTTGGCAAGCCCCAGGGAGGCCGCCACCTCGCCGAGCCCCAGCCGGCGAGGCCCGGCGGCGAGCAGGCGCAGAATCGCGGCCGCCCGTTCGATCGACTGGACCGGACCGGCCATGAAGCGAGCTTATTACCGCCACGGCAGGTCTGCCGTGCGGGCGACGGCCGGGGCACCGCGGCACCGTTCGGTAATGCCGACCGACGTTCATTGACCGACGCGAGCCGGCTCCTTAGCGTGCTACGAGGTTCGGCACATGCGCCGAGGCGTGTGAGGCGGGACCCGATGACCTCACCTCTGGAGACACAAGATGGCGGTACAGCTCAATACCCTGGTGCGGGAGGCAAGCGAACACGTTTTCCCGACGCCTCCCGTTCCCGGTGCCGTCTCCGACGTGCGCCGACGGGCCGGTGCGGTCCTGACCGCCTGGAAGGTGTCCCCGGACGTCATCGAGGACGCGCTGCTGGTGGTGTCGGAACTGCTCACCAACGCACTCGTCCACGCACTGCCCCCGGCGGTGCTGCGGCTTTCCTGGAACCGCGACGCCGGACTGGGGACCCTGCACATCGAAGTGACCGACGCGGGCCCGTGCCGGGCGGAGGGACAGCCGCCCGCGGGGATCGACCCGGACGAGCACGGGCGGGGCGAGGAGATAGTCCACGCGCTGGCCACCCGGTACGGCATGCGCACGTGCCGGCGTGGAGTGACCCGGTGGGCCGAACTGGTCGCGGTGTGAGGACCCAGGCCGGTCCGCGGCGCGTCCGCCCGGTCTCGGCCGCCTGAACCGTCTCCTGGTTCGGGCGGCCGGGACCGGGCGGACGCGTACCGCCTGTCAGCAGCCGAGGCGCGAGGGCGAGGTGCGGCCCGTCCGCTCGATCGGCCGGACATCTCCGCCCGGCGCATCCGTCCGCTCGACCGGCCGGACACCTTCGCCCGGCGCCTCCACCGGCCCGACGCTGCGGGAGCGGTCCGCGGCCCGCATACGGAGCAGGAGCAGCGCCGCGTCGTCGTGCAGTCGGCCGCCCACGTGCGCCAGCAGTTCGTCGTGGACCGCGGTCAGGACGTGTTCCGGTTCGTCGGACACATGGCGTGCCACCCCTTCGGCCAGCGGGTAGAACCTGCGCGCACGGTCGCGGGCCTCGGTGACCCCGTCGGTGTAGAGCAGCAGCTGGTCCCCCTCGGAGAAGGGCAGGATCTCCAGGCAGGGGGGCTCGCCGACGAGGGCGCGCAGTCCCAGGGGCGGCGCCGGCCGGGTGGACTCGGCCGCGACGACCTCCCCCGAGGCGGATATGAGCAGGGGTGGCGCGTGTCCGCAGTTCACCATCTCCAGCCGCCCCTCCCCCGGGTGTCCGACGACCACCGCGGTGACGAAGTCGTCGGGGCCCAGGTTGCGCGCCAGGCTCCGCTCGATCCTGCCGACGACGGCCAGGAGTTCCGGCTCGTCGTAGGCGGCCTCGCGAAAGACCCCCAGGACCAGGGCGGCGGTGCCCACCGCGGGCAGTCCCTTGCCGCGCACGTCGCCCACGATGAGCCTGACCCCGTGCGGGGTGGACACCAGGGCGTAGAGGTCACCGCCGATCCGGGCCTCCGCCGCCGCGGCGCTGTAGCGGACCGCCACCCGGAACGGGCCCACGTTCTGCGGCACGGGCTGCAGCACCGCGTGCTGCGCGGCCTCCGCGACCGAGCGGACGGCGTCGAGCACCCGCTCCCGACGGCCCCGCAACGCGCTGGCCAGGGCGCTCGCCAGAGTGACGGCCAGCAGGGCCGACAGGACGACGGCCAGCTCACGCGCCGGCACCCCGTCCTGGGCGCCGAGCGTCCCGCCCAGCGCCGCGGCGAGGAAACCGACACACAGCACGCCCCGGAAGCCGTTGGTGCTGGCCGCCAGCGCCGGACCGGCCGCGAGCAGCGGCAGCCAGAACAACCCCGAACCGCCGAGGACGTCCACCCACACGACCCCGCAGACGATCAGTACGGGCAGCACCGGGATTCCGGCGGCCAGCTGCGGGCCGGAGCCGCGGGAGGCCGCCGTCCCCGGACGCGCCCCCCGCTTCCTGAACGGCCACGACGGCCCGTGGTGGTCGCCCTGCTCTCGCGCCTGCCTCATGTTCCGTCCGCAATCCTCACTGCACGGGGTGCACTACCGACTTGTCCGTTTCATCCAGGAAAAAGGTTCGGTCGGCACGTCACAAGGAGCGGATTTTCAGATAGTGAACGAGAGGCTCCTCGTCACCCGGTCGGCCACCGGCAGCAGCCTGGCCCGCAGCTCGGGGAGCCGGGCGAGCCGTTCCGTCGGGAGGGAGACGCCGAGCGAGCCGAGAACGTCACCGCGGTAGATCGGCACGGCGACGCACACCGTGCCGAGCGCGTACTCCTCCAGGTCCGTGACCGCCGGGGCGAGGGGAGAGGTGTCGAGCTTGCGGAGCAGTTCCGGGAGGCTGGTGATGGTGCGGGGGGTCAGGTCGGCGAGATGGTGCCGGGAGAGGTAGTCGCGGCGCGCGTCGTCGTCCAGTTCCCGCAGGACCGCCTTGCCCAGCGCGGTGGCGTGCCCGGCGTCCTCGAACCCCACCCAGAGGTCGGTCCGGGGCGCGCGGGGGCTGTCCACGATCTCGGCGACGCTGATCTCGCCCTCCTCGTAGAAGGTGAGGTAGGTGGCGGTGGCCAGCTCGTCGCGGAGGGCGGCAAGGGTCGGGCGTACGCGGCTGAGCAGCGTCTGCCCGTGGCTCGCGGTGTGCAGCGTCAGCAGCTTGTCGCCGAGGATGAACCCTCCGTCGTCCAGCTTGCGGAGGTATCCGTCGTGGACCAGGGTCCGCAGCAGGTGGTAGGTGGTCGCCAGGGGCAGCCCCGTCTCACGCGCCAGTTGCTTCGCGGGCGCGCCGTTCTCGTGCGCGCTCACCGCCTCCAGCAGACGGAAGGCGCGCTGCACGGACATGATGAGCGTGGGGCTTTCGTGGACGCTCATGCCACCAGCGTGCGCCTGGCACCCGCCGGTAGCAAGGGGCGACCCGGCGGACCGCCGGCCCCCGTCCCCGCGTGAGCCGGCCCGCCCCGTCAGCCGGAGGTCGCGGCGTCGAACCAGGTGGGCGCCTCCGACAGGGCCTGCTTGATCCGGAAGGTCCCGAACTGGTTCAGCTCGGGCAGGGCGTCCACGTCGAACCAGGCCACCTCCAACGACTCGTCGTCGTTGACCCGGGCCTCGCCGCCGACGGCCCGGCAGCGGAAGGTGATGTCCATGTACTGGCAGACGTCGCCGTTGGGGTAGGTGACCGGGTCCAGCGCCTGGACGAGGACCACCCGCTCGGCGACGCAGCGCACCGCGGTCTCCTCGAAGACCTCCCGCACGGCGCAGACCGCCGGCTGCTCCCCCGGTTCCGGAATGCCGCCGATGACCGACCACTTACCGGTGTCGGTGCGGCGGCCCAGCAGCACTCTGCCGTCGTCGTCGAAGACGATGGCGGTGATCCCGGGCAGCCAGAGCAGCTGGTGGCCCGCGGAGGCCCGGACGGCGCGGATGAACTCAGGGGTAGCCATGAGCCGACCCTAGCCGCCCGGTGATCGCTGCCCGGCAGGGACCACGGGGCGTACAGCGGGTGTACGACTACGCGTCACCGGCGCGCCGACGGCGCAGGCCGGACCCGATCGCCCAGCCGACACCGCCCGCGGCCGCCAGCACCAGAGCGATCTCGGGCAGGATGCCGAGTTCCGTCGCGGGCGTCCGGGAGGTGCGCAGCGGCACCTTCTGGACCAGGTAGGCGGGCACGAACATGCCGGTCTTCTGGGTGATCGTCCCGTCCGGCATGATGATCGCGCTGACCCCGCTGGTCACCGGCACGGTGACCGTCCGGCTGTGTTCGACCGCGCGGATGCGGGACATGGCGAGCTGCTGGTAGGTCATCTCGCTGCGGTCGAAGGTGGCGTTGTTGCTGGGCACGGAGATCATCTGTGCACCGCGCGTGACCGTGTCCCGTACGTCCCAGTCGAAGGCGGCCTCGTAACAGGTGGCGAGGCCCACCTTGGTGCCGTCGATGTCGAAGACGCCGGGCTTGGTGCCGCGGCTGAAGTCCTGGCGGACCATGCCGGTCCAGTTCTTGTTGATGGCGCCGACCAGACCGCGCAGCGGGAGGTACTCGCCGAAGGGCTGGATCTGCCGCTTGTCGTAGGTCGACGTCGGTCCCTTGACCGGGTCCCACAGGATCTGCTCGTTGAGCAGCTTGCCGTCGCGTTCGACGACGCCGCCGACCGAGATGGGCACGCCCACCGCCTTCGAGGCCTCGTCGATCACGGCCGCCGCGCCGGCGTCGGCGTACGGGTCGACGTCGGAGGAGTTCTCCGGCCACAGCACGAAGGCCGGCTTGGCGACCTTGCCCGCCTTGATGTCGGCGGCGAGCCTGAGGGTCTCCTTCACGTGGTGGTCGAGCACGGCCTGCCGCTGGGAGGCGAAGTCGAGGCCGGCCCGCGGCACGTTGCCCTGGATGAGCGCGACGGTCACCGAGCCGTGCTCCGCCTTGTCGCTCACCAGGGTCCGCGCCGCGACCGCGCCCACCACGGGGACCGCCACGCTCAGCAGGGCCGCCGCCGCGGCCCCGCGCCGGAGCTCACGCGTGCGCCGGCCCTCGACGGCGAGCCGCCCCGCCTCGTACAGACCGAACCCGCACAGGACGACCGCGAAGCCCAGCACCGGGGTGCCGCCCACCGCGGCGAGCGGCAGGAAGACGCCGTCCGCCTGACCGAAGGCGATCTTGCCCCAGGGGAAGCCGCGGAAGGGCACGCGTGCGCGTACGGCCTCGCCGGCGATCCAGAGGGCGGCCGCCCACACCGGCCACGCCGGCAGCCTGGAGACCGCGGCGACGCCCACCCCGACCAGGGCGACGAAGATCGCCTCGACGGCCACCAGCGCCAGCCACGGGCCGGGGCCGACCTCGACGCCGGTCCACACCAGCAGGGGCAGCAGGAAGCCGAGGCCGAAGAGATAGCCGAGTCCGAGGGCCGCCTTCCAGGCGCGGCCGCGCAGGACCCAGCCGAAGCCGGCGAAGGCGGGCAGGGCGAGCCACCACAGGGTGCGGGGCGGGAAGCTGACGTACAGCAGCACTCCGCTCAGGGCGGAGACTGCGGCCGGAACCAGTCGGCGGAGCAGCGCGAGGCCGCGCGCACCGGGCGTGGGGCGCGGCGTGAGCTGGTCCGATCGGTCCACGGAAGTTGCGGTGACGGTCACTCGGGGAGTGTACGGCCGGGACCGTACGGCCGACAGCGCGGTCCCGGGATGCAGGAATCGCACGGTTCCCGCACACGTCGTCCACAAGACGGGCATCGGCGGTTACGGTGTGCGAGGCGGGCGGCGGGGGCCGCCCCACAGGTCGGGGACCGCGTGGTTCGGGGGGCGAACGATGGGGTTGACCAGGATCGCGTCCGCTGTCGGGGCGGACGCGGACAGCGACAGACGAAACGTTTCGGACGCGATGGGCGTCCTGGTGCTCGGGGCCTGCGCCGGGTGGCCGCTGATCTCGGCGGCCGGGCGCGACGGACGGCCCGAGGGCGTGCTGCTCGCGGTGCTCGCCGTCGCCGCGGGCTACGCGGCGGGCCGGATGTCCGGGGCGCTGCTGCCGGTGGCCGCGCCCTGTGCCGGTGCGCTGGCCGGACTGGGGCTCGCCTGCGCGATGTCCCAGGCGGCGCCGGGTCCCCAGGTCACGGCTCCGCTCGGCCAGGCCGGTGCGATCGCCGCGCTGCTGGCCCTGGCGACGGGCGGCGCGTGCTGCGCGGCCTGGGCGACGCCGGTGCCCGCGCTGCGACGCGGCCTGCTGCTGCTGGCCGCCGGGATCGCGGTGTCCGGGGCGGTCCTGGGTTCGGCGGCCGGGTGCGTCGCCAGTACGGCCGTACTGCTCTGCTCCCTCGCCGCCGGCCGGATGCGGCACCGGGGCGCGGGCGTCGCGGGGCTGGCGCTGGCGGCCGCGGTCGTGACCGGCACGGTCCTGGCGGTCGCGGCGAACGTCCTGCCGGCCGGACTCGTCTCCGCGCTGGAAGGCCCGGAAGGCCCCCTCACCGCGCACCGGGTCCGGCTGTGGCGGGACGCCCTGCGTCTCGCGCGCCGGCACGCCGCCCTGGGTGTGGGTCCGGATCGCTTCGGTGAGGTGGGCGGCGCCGCGTCCGACGCCCTGGCGCCCGACGGCAGGCCGCATTCCGCACTGCTCCAGCAGGCCGCCGAGCAGGGCCTGGTCGGCGGCCTGCTGCTGGCCGCCGCGTTCTGCTGGCTGCTCCACGCCCTGTGGCGTTCGTCCCGCGCCACTCCCGTGGCCCTCACCGCGGGCGCGGCGCTGACGGCGCTGGCCGTGTTCGCCGCGGTGGGTGACGCGCTGAGTTCCACGACGGTGCCGGCGGGCGCGGGTCTGCTGGCGGGCCTGGCGACGGCGCGCCCGTGGGCGACGGCCGTCCCCGGCGGCTGAGTGACGTACGCGTCGGTGCGGTTGCGGACCCAGCGGCCCGGTGCCGTGCCCTGGGGGGGCGGGCGCGCCTACGACGGCGCGCCGGGCGGGAGCGGACCGCGCAGCCGTGCGTGCCCGCTTCAGCGAGCGGTACCCGGGGTGATGGTCCGCAGGCGTTCCCTGATCACGTGCACCGCGGACTCGGCGTTGTCCACGGTGATCGTGAAGGTGTGGCCGTCCCACAGGCGCAGGACGATGCCCTCGCCACGGCGCACGACGACGGCCGTGCCCTTCTCGGGGCGCCAGCGGTAGCCCCAGCCGCCCCAGTGGCGGGGGGTGATCTGCGGGGTGAAGTCGGCGCCGGCCACATGGGAGAGCGGGATGCGCCGGCGCGGTACCCCTATGTGGCCGCAGCGGACTTCGAGGCACTCCCGGTCGAGTTTCAGGTCGACGTGCACGAAGGCGAGGGTGCCGAAGAGGACCAGCAGTCCGGCGGCGATGCAGCCGACGACGGACATCACCAGCGGGGCGCCCGAGGTCCACGCGGAGTCCACGGCCAGTTCGATGCCGAGCGCCATGCAGGCGGCGCCGGCCAGCGCCAGCAGCCACTGGACGCGGTTCGTGGCACGGCCGGTCCAGATGTCGGGTCGCGGGCCGTCCTCGTCCCCGAGGTGGCCGTGGGGGTGGTCCCTCATGTCTACGAGACTACTCAGGTTTCGCTGCGCGGGCACCGCGTCGCTGAGGGTGACTGCTCACTTCGGCGGGGTCCGCGGCCCGCGCGGGGTCACCGGGACACGGCGGGGCCGGTCGGCGCGGCCGCCGCCAGCAGGCGGCCCTCGGCGTAGCTCAGCGCGGCCTCGGGCAGTTCCCCCTCACGGCCGTTGAGCAGCACCGTGACCGTGCCGGTGGCCGGTGCGCCGGGGGCCGGCCGGGCGCCGATCCGGCGCAGCGCCTGGGCGGCCACGGCGCCGGCCGAGCCGTGCAGGACGAGCGGCGCGGCGCCCGGGCGCTGCACGGCCGAGCGGATGCGGTCCGCGACGAGTTCGTAGTGGGTGCAGCCCAGGACGACGGTCGTCACGTCGTCGGGGGTGAGCTCGGCCGCGGCGCGCACGGCGGCGTCGACGGCCGACTGGTCGGCATGCTCCACGGCCTCCGCCAGGCCCCAGCAGGGCACCTCGGTGACCGGCACGCCGTCGGCGAAGTCCGCGATGAGACCGCGCTGGTAGGCGCTGCCCGTGGTCGCGGGGGTGGCCCAGATCGCGACCGGGCCGCCGCCCGCCGCGGCCGGCTTGATCGCCGGGACGGTGCCCACGACGGGGATGCCGGGCTCCAGGCGGGCGCGCAGCGCGGTCAGGGAGTTCACGGTCGCCGTGTTGCAGCCGATGATCAGTACTTCCGGGCCGCGGGCCGCCGCGGCCTCGGCGACGGCCAGCGCGCGTGCGGTGACGTCCTCGGGGGTGCGTGGCCCCCAGGGCATGCCCTCGGGGTCGAAGGAGAGTACGAGATCGGCGTCGGGGCGCAGCCGCCGTACCGCTGCGGTGGCCGCCAGCAGGCCGATTCCGGAGTCCATGAGCGCGATCTTCACCCGGTCACGATAGACGATGGGCCGTCGCGGACCGGCCCGGTGGGGCAGACTGCGCGCGTGAGCGCCATCGTGTGGACCGCCGCCGTATCCCTCGCCGCCTGGCTGTGGCTGCTGCTCTGCCAGGGCTTCTTCTGGCGCACCGACGTCCGGCTGCCGCCCCGGCGCGATCCCGGGGAATGGCCGGATGTGTGCGTGGTCGTCCCGGCCCGGGACGAGGCCGCCGTGCTGCCCCTGAGTCTGCCGTCCCTGCTCGGCCAGGACTATCCGGGCCGCGCCGAGGTGTTCCTGGTCGACGACGGCAGTACGGACGGCACCGGGGAGCTGGCCCGGGAACTGGCCGCGCGCCACGGCGGCCTGCCGCTCACCGTGGGCTCGCCCGGCGAGCCGCCCGCGGGCTGGACGGGCAAGCTGTGGGCGGTGCGGCACGGGATCGGCCTGGCACGCGCGCGTGGTCCCGAGTACCTGCTGCTGACGGACGCGGACATCGCCCATGCACCGGACAGCCTGCGGCTGCTGGTGGCGGCCGCTCGCACCGGCGGCTTCGACGTGGTGTCGCAGATGGCCCGGCTCCGGGTGGACAGCCTGTGGGAGCGGCTGGTCGTCCCCGCCTTCGTCTACTTCTTCGCGCAGCTGTATCCGTTCCGCCGGATCGGCCGTGCGGGCTCGCGCACGGCGGCGGCCGCGGGCGGTTGCGTGCTGCTGCGTACCGACGCGGCGGAGCGGGCGCGGATCCCGGACGCGATCCGGCACGCCGTGATCGACGACGTGGCGCTCGCCCGCGCGGTGAAGGGCAGCGGCGGACACATCTGGCTGGGGCTCGCCGACCGGGTGGACAGTGTGCGCCCCTATCCCGGGCTGCGCGACCTGTGGCGGATGGTCTCCCGCAGCGCGTACGCGCAACTGCGGCACAACCCGCTGCTGCTGCTCGGCACGGTCGCCGGTCTCGTGCTCGTGTACCTCGTCCCGCCGGCGGCGGTGCTGGCCGGTGCGGTCACCGGCAGCGCCACGGCGGCGCTGACGGGCGGTGCCGCCTGGCTGCTGATGACGGCGACCTACCTGCCGGTGCTCCGCTACTACCGGCAGTCTCCCGGGCTCGCTCCCCTGCTGCCGTTCACCGCGTTCCTCTACCTCCTGATGACGGTGGACTCGGCGGTGCAGCACTACCGGGGCCGCGGGGCGGCCTGGAAGGGCCGTACCTACACGCGCCCCGACGCGGTCGCCGACGAGGGCTGATCCGCCCCGGTCACTTGCGGCCGGGCGTCCAGTTCATCCCCCAGCCGTAGGCGCGGTCCACGGTGCGCTGCGGGCTCACGCCACGCTCCGGGACCAGGTAGCGGGCCTCACGCTGGACGACGAGATCCCCTCCGGTGTTGCTGATCAGGGCGAGCGCGCAGACCGTCGAGGGAACCGTGCACTCGTCGAGGGAGAAGTCGATCGGGGCGCCGTACTGGGGCTGGAGGGTGACGGTGGCGTGCAGGTCGGCGAAGGAGGTGGCGCCCTGGTAGATCGTCACGAAGACCAGGACGCGCCGGAAGTCCTGCTTGTGATCGAGGTTGAGGGTGAGGTTCTCCCCGCTCGACACGGCCCCCGTCCGGTCGTCGCCGTCGAGGTGGATGTACGGGGGCCGGTTCAGCGAGCCGAAGGCGTTGCCCAGCGCCTGCACGACCCCCTTCCGGCCGTCGGCGAGTTCGTAGAGGGCGCAGAGGTCGAGGTCGAGGTCCCCGGCGCGCCGGGCGCCCCAGCCGGGGAGTTCCTTGCGGACCTGCCAGTTGAGGTTGACGCGCAGGGCGCCCGCCGTGCCGCCCTGTTTGGCCAGCGAGACGGCGGGCGCCGCCTTGGTCAGCGTCACCTTGGACAGGCGCACGGGCGCGGTCGAGGGGGGCGGGGGGACCGGCAGGCCTGCGGAGGTGGGCGCGGGGTGCTGCGGGAAGGGGGGCCCGCTCGGGGGCGCCGGGGCGGGGGCCGGCGGGACCGGGGGCGGCGGGACCGGGGTCGGGGCGGGCGGGGCGGCGTGGGGAACGGGCGGTTGCCGCGCGTGCTGCGGCTCGTCCACCGTGATCCCGAAGTCGGTCGCGAGGCCTTCGAGTCCGCTGTCGTATCCCTGGCCCACCGCGCGGAACTTCCAGCCGCCCTGACGGCGGTACAACTCACCGAATACGAAAGCGGTTTCGGTCGTGGCACCGGTGCTGTCGAAACGTGCGACCACATTCCCGTCCGCCGCGTCGCGGACCTCGATGTAGAGACCGGGGACCCGACCGAAGGTGCCGCCGTCGGCGGAGGCCGCGAGGACGATCTGCTCGATCGGGGCCTCCACGCGCGCGAGGTCGACGAAAAGCGTGTCGGTGACCAGGTCGCCGGAGCGCCGCTTGCCCTCGTGCCGGACCGCGCCGGAGGCGTGCGAGGGCTGGTTGTAGAAGACGAAGTCCTCGTCGGAGCGGACTTTCCCGGCGACCAGCAGCAGCGCGGAGGCGTCCGCGTCGGGCACGCCCGGACCGGAGCGCCAGCCCAATTCGACGCGCAGCGCCGTGGTCGGCACCGGCGTATTCGATCCTTTCGACATTGACATGTCCGCCCCCATCACGTGTCGGCATGCCGGGCACACCCCGGCGGTCCCAGGTCATCCCTACCCGCACAACCTATTCCCGGGGACAGGGAACGCCCACGAACGGCACAGGAAGATCCCTCGCCAACCGCCGGTAACCGCCCTGGAACTCGGCCTTTACACGATCACAACGCCGATTGCCGTCCTTTTTTGCCGAGTTCGCTCGGATTGGGGATCCGGCGTCACCGCCGACACGGAAAACAACCCTCTTATCGGTCTCCCCAACCAGCACATCGTGGGCTTACCTTATGTGCCATGACCTCCCCCCGCTCCACCTATGGCGGCGGCTACTACTCCGCCTCCTTCCCGGACACCCCGATCTACGACTCGCTCGTGGCCGAACGGGGCACCCCGCAGATCGCCCCGATCCGGGTCCCTCCCGCCTACGACACGAGCAGCAGCTTCAACCTGCCCGCCCTGCCGTCGGCACTCCCCGCCCTTCCGGCCGCTCCCTCCCAGCCGGCCCCGGGCTACGGCTACCCGCAGCAGATGCAGCAGCCCGCACCGCTGCAGCAGGCGCCCACCGCCTACATCCCGCAGCAGGCGACGGCACCGCGCGGCTACCCCGGGCAGCAGCCGCAGCAGCCGCGTCCGATGATGGGCGGCACCGGTTACGAGGCGATGCGCCCGGCGGCTCCGCGCCCGCCGCAGCCCGCGCCGTACCAGGACCCGTACAACAACCAGCAACAGCAGTACCGCGGCTACTGATCCCGCAATCGGTCCGCGTTCATCCGGTCAAGGCGCTCCGGGGCCGCCCGCCCCGGCAGGCCGTCATGGCCCCAGGGGGCTGACCGGCGCCGGCTTCTGATCGACGACGGGGGAAAGGTCGTCACCGGCGCCCCTCCTATGCCCCTCCGCGCCCACCGCGTGCCCTCCCCGAGCGCCCCTGCCGACCGAGGCCGGTTCCGCGGAACACGGCGTCCCGCTCGCCTGAAGCAACGTTCCCCTGCGACCAGACGTCATCGGCGGCGCAACCACCCCGCTCCCCTCTCGACCTACCGCTGGTCGAGCACGCACCGCCCCCCCCGCTCCCGCACTTCCACCCCTGTCCGGCCGCACCTCCGCATCCGCCCCGTGCACCCCGCACGTCTGCACCGAGCCCGCCAACTCCCCTCGCACCAGCATCAGCACACGTCTGCCCCAGTCCGTGTGCCTCAATCCATCCGCACCCCACGAATCTGTAGCCGACCGTTGCCCCCGGTCCGTCTGCACCCCACCCGTCGATCCCCACCCGGCCTCCGGCGCCGTGGCTGTGATCGCTCGGTCCCGGGTCCGGGGTCGAGTGATCTCCGGTCCGGCGGGAACCCGAGTGCGCGGTCCGGTCGTTGGGCGTCACGAGAAGTCGATGACAGTGCCGGCCGGGGTGATTTCGCTCTCTCTTCGGCCGGAGCGTGCGGGTGAACGGTGCGGGTGGCGTTATCACGGAGCGGGAAGGGGGTGGTGGCCGGTGCGAGCGATCCGTGGCCTGTGGCGCTGGCGGCGCAATCCGCTGCGGCGCGCGACCGACCTGGTCGAGGCCTGGCTGGCCCTGGTGGCGCTGGTGCTGATCGCGGTGGCCGCACCCGTCCTCGGCTCGGTCGTCGGCGCGGCCGCCCAGGGCGTCCTCCAGCGGTCCGTCCGGCAGCAGCATCACGACCGGCACCTCGTCACGGTCACGGTGGTGCGCAGGCTGGGCGGCGGCACCCCCGTGGAGACCGACCCCGACGTCGCCGGCGTCCGCGACAGCCGCAGCCGCGTCCTCGCCGACTGGACGGCGCCGGACGGCAGCCGCCACGAGGGCCCGGTCCTGACGACCCTCAAGTCCCCGCACAGAGGCGACCACTTCGACGTCTGGACGGATCGGCAGGGCCTCATAACGGCCCGTCCGCTGGACTCCGCCACGGCGTCGACCCACGCTGTGCTGGCCGGGTTCGGCGCCGCACTGCTCGCCGCCGGTCTGGTCGAGGGCGGCAGACGGATGATCGTCTGGCGCATGGTCCGCCGCAGGTACGCGCGGTGGGACCAGGCGTGGGAACGGGCGGGTCCGGACTGGGGCAAGGCCGGTACGGGCAGCTGACGGCCTTTCCCTCTCTGGTCAACCCACCGCCTCGGCGCACGCTACGGTGGAGCCGCCGAAGCGCATTCGGCATCGACCCGCGCGCGAGCGAACCGCAGGGGCAGGGCACCGTCCGCGATGCCGCCCCGAGGCCAGTCAGCGATCTGTACGACGAGGTGGGGGCACGGCAACGCCATGGCACAGGGCACGGTCCAGGTGACGCACACCGGCACATCGCGGTGGCGACGCCGCACGGGTGAGTACGCTTCGCTCGCCGCCGCCCTGGAGGCAGCCGCCGACGGCGACGTCCTCACGGTCGCGCCCGGGACCTACCGGGAGAACCTCGTGGTGCAGCGCGCCGTGACCCTGCGCGGCCCGGAGGGGGCGCCCGGCTCCGTGCGGATCGCGCCCGTGGACGGGGTGCCGCTGACCGTGCGCGCCTCGGCGGTCGTCCAGGACCTGCACGTCGAGGGGCAGGACGCGGCGGCGCCGGCGCTGCTGGTCGAGGAGGGCACACCCGAACTGCTGGACGTACGGATCGTCACCCGGTCCGCGGCCGGGATCGAGGTGCGCGGCGGAGCCCGGCCCACTGTGCGGCGCTGCACCGTGGACAACCCGGCCGGCATCGGCATCGCCGTACTCGACGGCGGCGGTGGGGTGTTCGAGGAGTGCGAGATCGTGGCGGCCGGCCAGGCGGGGGTGGCGGTGCGCGGCGGCGGCCATCCGCGGCTGGACCGCTGCCGGATCCACCACGCGTCGGGCACCGGAGTGACGGCGACCGGGGAGGGCTCCGCGCTGGAGGCGGTGGGCTGCGAGATCTACGAGGTGCGCGGCTCCGGGGTGCAGGTCACCGCGCGCGCCACGGCCCACTTCACCGACTGCGACGTGCACCGCACCACCGCCGACGGTGTCACGCTCGACACCGACGCGGTGCTCACCCTCGCCGACTGCCGGATCCACGACATCCCGGAGAACGCGGTCGATCTGCGTTCACGCTCGGTGCTCACGCTGACCCGGACGACGGTGCGCCAGTTCGGGCGCAACGGACTGTCGGTGTGGGACCCCGGGACCCGGGTGGACGCCAACCAGTGCGAGATCTTCGACAGCACCGGCGACTACCCGGCGGTCTGGGTGAGCGACGGCGCCACCGCCGTGCTGGACTCCTGCCGGGTGCACGACGTGCCGGACGCGCTGTTCGTACTGGACCGTGGCTCCCGCGCGGACGTCGTGGACAGCGACCTCTCCCAGGTGCGCAACACGGCGGTGTCCGTGAGCGACGGGGCGACCGCGCAACTGGACGACTGCCGGATCCGGGACGCCGCCACCGGCGCCTGGTTCCGCGACCACGGCAGCGGCGGGACCCTGAACAACTGCACGGTGGACGGCACCCAGACCGGAGTGATCGTCACCAAGGGCGCCGATCCCACCATCGAGCGGTGCACGGTGGACGCCCCGGCGGAGGCGGGCTTCTACGTGTCGGCGGGCGGCCGGGGCTCCTTCCTGAACTGCCGGGTCACGGGCAGCGGCGGCTACGGCTTCCATGTGATCGACGGCTGCCGTACCACCCTGCGCAAGTGCCGTACGGAGCGGTGCGCGCGCGGAGGTTACGAGTTCGCGGAGGGCGGCCCGGACGCGGACCCGGGCACCGGTCCGGTGGTGGAGGACTGCACCAGCGACGAGAGCGGCAGCCTGCGCCGGCCGACGGCGCGCGAGACGGCGGTGCAGACGTCGTACCAGTCCCCCGGGCTGCTGGGTGCCATTCCCGGGCAGCGCAGCACCGAGCAGGAGCCCCTGCTGCCGCCGGCCGCGCCCGAGGAGCCGGCCCGGACCTCCCAGGCCGTGCTCGGTGAACTCGACGCGCTGGTGGGCCTGGACAGCGTCAAACGCGAGGTGCGGGCGCTGACCGACATGATCGAGGTCGGCAGGCGCCGTCAGCAGGCCGGGCTGAAGGCCGCGTCGGTCAAGCGGCACCTGGTGTTCACGGGCTCCCCCGGCACCGGCAAGACCACGGTCGCCCGGCTCTACGGCGAGATCCTCGCCTCCCTCGGGGTGTTGGAGAAGGGCCACCTGGTCGAGGTGTCCCGGGTCGATCTGGTCGGCGAGCACATCGGCTCCACGGCGATCCGCACCCAGGAGGCCTTCCAGCGGGCGCACGGCGGTGTGCTGTTCATCGACGAGGCGTACGCGCTGTCGCCGGAGGACGCCGGGCGGGACTTCGGCAAGGAGGCCATCGACACGCTGGTGAAGCTGATGGAGGACCAGCGGGACGCCGTGGTGGTGATCGTCGCGGGCTACACCGAGGAGATGGAGCGCTTCCTTTCGGTCAACCCCGGTGTGGCCTCGCGTTTCTCCCGGACCATCACCTTCGGCGACTACGGCCCGCAGGAGCTGCTGCGGATCGTGGAGCAGCAGGCCGACGAACACGAGTACCGGCTGGCGCCGGGGGCGGCCGAGGGGCTGCTGAAGTACTTCACGGAGATCCCGAAGGGCCCCGCGTTCGGCAACGGCCGTACCGCGCGGCAGACCTTCGAGGCGATGGTGGAGCGGCACGCGAGCCGGGTGGCCCAGGTGGCCGATCCGACCACCGACGACCTCACCCTGCTCTACGCCGAGGACCTGCCGGAACTTCCCTGATCAGTCGTCCCGTCCCGGGTGCCCCGCGGGCGGGTCCCGGCGCAGCCGCGACAGCAGCCGCGCCCGTTCCACGGCGAAGGCCGGGTCCGCCTGGTAGTCGGAGTGGCCCAGGACGGGGGCGGGCAGCGGGTGGTCCGGCGTGCGTCCGTAGACGAGGGGGTCCTTCAGGGGCGGGTGGTCGACCCCCGGGCCGTCGCCGTCGGAGATCCGGACGGGGCCGCCGATGGGGTCGGTGAGCCGGTAGAGGTTGCGCCAGCAGGCGACCTCGCGGTGCAGGGAGCCGAGCTCGGCCGGGCCGAAGTGGGCCGGGAACCAGCGGCCGTACAGGCGTTCCAGCGGGGAGCCGTACGTCAGCAGGGCGACCCGGCTGCGGACCGACGGGGCCAGCTGCCAGGCGGCCGCCGCCGCGAGGACGCTGCCCTGGGAGTGGCCGGAGAGGACCAGGCGGCCGCCGGTGCGGCGGATCCAGGTGACCATCCGCCAGGTCAGGTCGGGCACCGCGCGCTCCGCGTAGCAGGGCGGTGCGAACGGGTGGGCGGCGCGCGGCCAGAAGGTGCCGACGTCCCAGAGGATGCCGATGGTGCGGCGGGCCGAGGCGTCCTTGTAGGCCCGCCGGCCCCAGGTGACGAAGAGGACGAAGCCGAGCCCCACCAGCCAGGAGCCGACCGCCTGCGAGGCCTCGGCCGCGCCGTGCACGGAGGCGGGCGTCCGCCCGGCGGCCCCGTCCGGCGTCTTTCCCGTGGCCAGGGCGCCCAGCAGCGCTCCGGCGCCCAGCACCAGCGTGGTCGCGCACAGCACGGTGAGCACGAACGGCGTCCGGTCGGTGAGGGCGGCCATGGCACGGACCCGGGCGATCCGGCGGGTCCGGGCGACGTCCTCCGGCTCGCCGGGATGGTCCCGGTCCACGGCGTCGCGTTCGGCGCGGCTGAGCCGTGCGGTGCGCCAGGAGAGCCGGGCGACGGCGGCCAGGAGCACCGCGAGCACGGGCGGGACCGTCGAGGCCTGCCAGGTCAGCAGCACCGGAGGGCCGGGAATCGAGGTGCCCGTGCCGTCCAGCCAGTCGGAGACCCGCTGGGTGACTCCGCCCGACATCACCCCGCCGAGCGCGCAGGCGAGCAGGGCGACCGCGGGCCCGTTCAGGCCGCGCATCGCGGCGCGCGGATCGGGCAGCCCGCGCCGCAGGTCGAGGGCGACGAGCCCGAGGACGATCACCAGCAGGCCCTGTGCCAGGGCCAGCCCGCCGAAGGTGGCGTCCCCGGCGAGCCGTCCCGTCGACCGCCATCCGGGCCGGGACCAGCCCGCGTACAGGACGACGAACGCCAGCAGGGCGAGCGCGACCAGGGGCAGGCGTCGTACGAGACACCGGTCCAGTTCCTGGTCGAGGTGGTTCTCGGTGCGGCCGCGGCGGCACACCACCCACACCACGGCCACCGCGCAGGCGACGAGCGCGCCGGTCAGCAGCCGGCCGAGGGTGTCCAGCAGGGCGGCTCCGCCCGGCCGGCGGTCGAAGGCGGCCGCCGGTGTGAGGACGGCGGCGGCGACGGTGAGCAGACCCGCGGCGGTGTGGGCGGCGCGCAGCCGGGCGACGAGCCGGCGCCCGTACCAGAAGCCGGGGCCGGCCAGCGGTGTGTGCCCGGGCTCGGGTTCGACGGACAGGGGCCGGGTGGACTCGTAGGCGCTCCAGGTGCGGTGCGACAGGTACCAGAGCAGGCCGGTCAACGCGGTGGGCACCAGGGCGGCCAGGGCGAGCCGGCGGCCCGGGCCGCTCCACCAGCCGCCGTGCGCGCCGGCCGGGGCGAGGAAACCGAGCCAGGAGTGCCGGCGGGCGCAGGCCGTGACGCCCGCGCACTGCCAGGCGGTGAGGTCGAGGGCGACCTCGCAGGCCGCGGCGACGAACAGCACCGTGAGGGTGA
The DNA here is from genome assembly GCF_040640875.1 of Streptomyces sp. NPDC021562. NCBI lineage: Bacteria > Bacillati > Actinomycetota > Actinomycetes > Kitasatosporales > Streptomycetaceae > Streptomyces > Streptomyces sp. NPDC021562. The sequence continues at coordinate 128,578 of NZ_JBFACN010000013.1, read as the reverse complement.
GCCCGGCGAGACGGACCAGCAGCCCGTAGAAGCGCACGGTGCGCGGCCGGTTCCGGGCGGCGGGGCGCATCCAGTGGGCGAGGTTGACCACCATGAAGGGCAGGAGCAGCAGCCACAGGGCGCGGGAGGCGTTGCCGGAGGTCAGGTTGCACCAGACGTACGCCTCCGGCACCGGGCGGTCACGGTGGTCGGCGGGCCGGGACTCGGCGTCCACGTCGTCGGCGCGGCGGAAGACGGCGGCGGTTTCGTCGCCGGTGATCCGGACCGTGCGCGGGTCGTCGAGCATCTTCGCGGGGGTGGTGCCGCCGACGCCGTGCACCAGCAGTTCCAGGTCGATCTCCGTCGGCCGCCCGGTGGGGCCGACGGCGGTTCGTTCCCGCGCGCGTTCCACTGTGATCGCACTTCCCCCGTGCCGGCCGACGGTCCTTGTCCGTGCGGTTCCCAGGATCTCCGATCACGGTGTGACGTACACCACTTCTTACGGAATCTCCCCGTTGGGTGTGACGCCAGGTGCAACACGAGGTGACCGAATGACATGTGTGCACTGACACAGGCAGTGGCGCAACCGGTGCGGTCCCGTGAAAGGATGGGGCGCCCGCGCACCCGAACCGAACGGAATGTCCTGGTCGGAGCCGGTACGCGGGGCGTGTCGGACAGCTTGAGGCGAGAGGACCGGAGCGTACGTGAGTGAGAACCAGAACCTCCTCGCGGAGCAGCGCCGCGCCCTGATCCTGGACGAGGTCCGACGCCGGGGCGGCGTACGGGTCAACGAGCTGACCCGCAAGCTCGGCGTGTCGGACATGACCGTCCGCCGGGACCTGGACGCGCTCGCCAGGCAGGGCGTCCTGGAGAAGGTGCACGGCGGCGCGGTGCCGGTGGTGGAGGCGAGCACGCACGAGCCGGGGTTCGAGGCCAAGTCGGGCCTGGAGCTGACGGCCAAGGAGGACATCGCGCGGGCCGCCGCCGAGCTGGTCGTGCCGGGGGCGGCGATCGCACTGTCCGGCGGTACGACGACGTACGCGCTGGCCCATCAGCTCCTGGAGGTTCCCGACCTGACCGTGGTGACGAACTCGGTGCGGGTCGCGGACGTCTTCCACGCGGCGCAGCGCGTCTCCGGGCAGCGGCAGGGCGCGGCGACCGTGGTCCTGACCGGCGGGGTGCGCACCCCGTCCGACTCGCTCGTGGGGCCGGTGGCCGACCAGGCGATCGCGGCGCTCCACTTCGACCTGCTGTTCCTCGGGGTGCACGGCATATCGGTGGAGGCCGGCCTCTCCACGCCGAACCTCGCGGAGGCGGAGACCAACCGCCGTCTGGTGCAGTCGGCCCGGCGGGTCGTGGTGGTCGCCGACCACACCAAGTGGGCCACGGTGGGACTGAGTTCGTTCGCCAAGCTGGAGCAGGTCGACACACTGGTCACGGACGCCGGGCTGCCGGCGGAGGCGCGCGCGGAGATCTCCGAGCACCTGCGGCGGCTGGTGGTGGCGGGCGAGACGGAGGACTGACCGCGGGGCGGCCGGGGCAGACATGTGATGGCATGTCAGTTATCGTGACGGGTCCGGTCAACGGCCGTGTCGGCCAAGGGGGTTATCGCCCATGCCGCGTCAACTGCGCCCCGTGGGGCTCGACTTCGTCGAGACCGCACCCGTACGCCTGGTGTTCGCGCGGGAGATGTCCGCGCCGCCCGACCGGGTCTTCCACGCACTCAACGACGACGTGCCCGGCTGGGCGCAGTGGTTCGCCGCGGTGACGCACGCCGAGTCCGTCGACGACGGCGCCGGGCGCGCCATACGCCTCAGGGGCGGCGGGCGCTTCCGGGAGACGGTCATCGCGGCCCGGGAGGCGGAGGTCTACGCCTACCGGGTGGACCTGACCAACGCGCCGGGCGCCCGCGCCATCGCCGAGGAGTGGCGGCTCGTCCCGTCCGGCGCCGGGACCCGCGTGCAGTGGACCTTCGCCGTGGACGGCACGGCGCCGTTCCGGTTCGTGGTCAGGCTGGCCCGCGCCGGTCTTGGCCGGGCTTTCCGGGACGCGGTCGGCGCGCTGGACCGGCGTCTCGCGAGCCAGAGCTCAGTCGGGCCAGACACCGGTGGCCAGCAGTGACTCGATCGCCGCGGTGTACGGCGTGAGGTCGAGCCCCTGTTCCGCCACCCACGAGTCCGAGTAGTACTTGTCCAGGTAGCGGTCCCCCGGGTCGCACAGCAGCGTCACGACGCTTCCCGTGCGCCCCTGCGCCACCATCTCGGAGACGATCTTCAGCGCGCTCCACAGACCGGTACCGGTCGAGCCGCCCGCCTTCCGCCCGATCGCCCGCTCCAGCGCCCGTACCGCCGCCACGCTCGCCGCGTCCGGCACCTTCATCATCCGGTCGACGGCGCCCGGTACGAAGCTCGGCTCCATGCGCGGCCGGCCGATGCCCTCGATCCGGGAGCCGCAGTCGCAGGTGACGTCCGGGTCGCCGGTGGTCCAGCCCTCGAAGAAACAGGAGTTCTCCGGGTCGGCGACACAGATCCGGGTGTCGCGCTGGGTGTAGTGGACATAGCGCGCGAGCGTCGCCGAGGTGCCGCCGGTGCCCGCCGTGGCGACGATCCACGCCGGTTCCGGGAACCGCTCCAACTCCAGCTGGCGGAAGATGGATTCGGCGATGTTGTTGTTGCCGCGCCAGTCAGTGGCCCGTTCGGCGTAGGTGAACTGGTCCATGTAGTGGCCGCCGGACTCCGCCGCGAGACGCGCGGACTCCTCGTACATTCTGCGGGAGTCGTCCACGAAGTGGCACTGCCCGCCGTGGAATTCGATGAGCCGGCACTTCTCGGCGCTGGTGGTGCGCGGCATGACCGCGATGAAGGGCACGCCGATGAGCTTGGCGAAGTACGCCTCGGAGACGGCCGTCGAGCCGCTGGACGCCTCGATCACGGGGCGCCCGGGCCGGATCCAGCCGTTGCACAGGCCGTAGAGGAAGAGGGAGCGGGCCAGCCGGTGCTTGAGACTGCCCGTGGGGTGGGTCGACTCGTCCTTGAGGTAGAGGTCGATGCCCCAGGCCTCCGGCAGGGGGAAGCGCAGCAGGTGCGTGTCCGCCGAGCGGTTGGCGTCGGCCTGGACCTTGCGCACGGCCTCTTTGAGCCAGTCGCGGTAGGCGCTGTCACTGCGGTCGACGTCGAGGGTGGCGCCGGTCCGGATCTGCTGGGTGGTGCTCACGACGGGGCTCCTTCGCTTCGCGCCGACGGCGTCCGAACGCGGTCGACGCCTCGATCATAGGCATCTTCCGCACGCTTCTCACCTGCATAAACGCACCTTTGGGCGCCTCAAAGGCACCCTGGGGAACACGGGGCGAAACAGCCGGGAACAGTGGCGTGATCCCGCCGGGCGCACTGCGGCGAGTGCTCCGAGCGCCCCCGGCCCGGCCGTCCGGGCGTACTGGTGCTCCCCGCCGGAGGGGGGCAGACTGCCATCCGACGGGACGAACGTCCCGAACGGGGGCGCACACTGGATCACGACATGAACCGGAGCACGCCGGCCGGGACCACCACCTTCCGAGCCGGCGACCGAGGCAGTCGAAGGGGCGGGGCACGATGACGGAGCCGGAGTTCACGGCGACGGGCGTACGGATCGACAAGCGACTGCGTTCGCTGACCCGGGCCGGGCAGGTCCGGATAAGGGACGGCAGGGTACAGCTGCTGACGAGTTACGGCAGCGAGATCGACAGCGCGCCCGTGCAGGCGGTGCGGGCCTCCAAGCCGTGGTTCGCGTCGGACGACCGGGCCCTGGCCGACCTCAACGGCCAGCGCTACTCACTCACTCTGGGCGACCACGATCCGGCGCCGGGCGAGCCCGGTCCGCCCGCGGCCCGCCGCTTCATCGAGGCGGTACGACGAGCCGCGGGCCGGGACGGCTGACCACCGCGAGTTGCGCGACCGTAAGCACTGGGTCACGCTTGTCACACGTCACTCTGGGTACACCGGCGATAACGCTGCGAACCAGCCCGCCGGCCACGACAGCAGGCGGCCCCATGGACGGCGGCCCCTTGCTGGATCCGTTCTCCCGTGTTCTTCCGGACCTCACGTCGGGGAGTCGCAGCCGTGATCAAACACCCAAGCAGACACTGCTCGGTGGAGCTTCAAGCCTTGCCCTCGCGGATCGGTCAGGTCCGCAGAATCGTATCTGCGCAGTTGCGCTACTGGCGTCTGGACCCGCTCATCGACCGGGCCGCACTCGGCGTGACCGAGTTGCTCACCAACGTCCACCGGCATGCCCAGCCGGACAAGAACTGCACCGTGGAGATCGAGCTCCAGCTCGACCGCCTCACGGTGTCGGTCCGCGACCACGACCCGCGTCTTCCCGTGGTCGAGGAAGGGACGGCCGCCACGCCCATGGCCACCTGTGGCCGCGGGCTCGCGATGGTGGCCGCCGTCAGCGAGAGCTGGGGGGTGCGTCCGCACGACGACGGCAAGGTCGTGTGGTTCACGCTGCCCGCGTCGACGGCCGCACCGCAGCCGACCCGGCCGCCCCGCGGCACCGCCGAGCCGGCCCCCCGCCGACTCCCGGAACCGGAACCGGCGCCGGCAGCCATGCCGACTCCGTCCCACGCGGGCGCCGGGTCACCGATGCCCGCCCATGCGGGCACCGGGGCACCCGTGCCGGCGCACGCGAGCACCGGCACACCCGTGCCCGCACACGCGACTGCCGGTCCACCCCTGCCCACGCACGCGGGCACCGGGGCGCGTACGCCCGCCCATGCGCTCGCAGGATCACCCGCACTCGCACACGCGACCGCGGGAACCCCCGCCTCCGCGCACACGAGCGCCGCACCACCCACCCCGGCCCGCACAAGCGCCGGAACGCCCGCCCCCGCGCACGCGGCCGGCGGTGGGTCCGTCGCCACGCACGCTCCCGCCCGCTCGGCTGTCGCCAGTTGAGCGGGCGGTGAGGCTTCCCGTCCGGTCGCTGTGTCGGGGCCGCCGCGCACGTTCGTGCAACCGGTCCGGCTCACGCCGGAACCCAGCACCGGAGCGGAGGCCGAGGCGGCGGCTCGTCGGCGAAGCTGAAGTCGGTTCGTGGCGTGGCCGATTCGGCTGTCGCCAGTCGAGCGGGCCCGTTTTCGGTGGTGGGTGGTCGGCACCGGCCGTGCAGGGCATCGATCGGCACCGGCCGGAACCCGGCGGTTCCCCGAGCAGCGCCGGGCGGCCCGACGGGACGCCAAGTCCACGCCGTCCGGGGCCGGTACGGCGGTGCCGCCCCGGCGGCGGAAGGCGAAGCCGACGATCACGGGCTCACGGCAGCGCACGAGGGCTTTCCGAGCCCACGCGCCCGGAATGCCCGGCCACCGGGCGGTCTACCGGAGGGCTGTCAGGGGGTCGTCCAGCACCGGCTGCCAGGCCAACTCGGCGGCTCCGACGAGGCTGTTGTGGCTGAGCGTGCACGGCAGGATCGGCACGCTGCCGCTCTGCCCCCACAGGCTGCGGTCGGCGACCACCGCGCGCAGCCGCTCCGGGTCGGCCTCCAGCAGGGTGCGGTGCAGACCGCCGAGGATGATGCGGTCGGGGTTGAGGATGTTCACCAGCCCCGCCAGGCCGAGACCGAGCCGGTCGATCAGCGCCTCGGCGGCCCCGCGGACGGTCGGGTCGGCGTAGTGGTCGCGTACCAGGTCCTCGGCCTGCCGGAGCAGTGACACCTCGGGCCCGGGTTCGCGGCCGGCCTCGATGAGCAGGGCGAGGGGGTCCGCCTCGACGTCCAGGCAGCCCCGGCTGCCGCAGTGGCAGGAGCGGCCCTCGGGGTTGACGGTGAGGTGGCCGACCTCCAGGGCCAGGCCCGAGCTGCCGGTGTGCAGGCGGCCGTCCAGGACCAGCGCGCCGCCGACGCCGCGGTGACCGGTGGCCACGCACAGCAGGTCCCGGGCGCCGCGTCCCGCGCCGTGCCGGTGTTCGGCGAGCGCGGCGAGGTTCACGTCGTTGCCGGCGAACGCCGGTCCGGTGATGCCGGCCGCGCGCACGCACTCCGCGAAGATCCGGCGTACCGGTGCGCCCACCGGCCAGGCCAGGTGCAGGGGATTGAGGGCGAGGCCCTCCGGTTCGGCGACGGCGGACGGCACGGCGAGTCCGGCGCCGACACAGCGCAGACCCGTGGTGCGGAGCAGGTCGGCGCCCGCCTCGACGACCGAGCCGAGCACCTTCGCCGGGTCGGCGTCGACCGTCTCGCAGCCGGGGGCGGTGGCGACGATGCGGCCGCCGAGGCCGACGAGGGCGGCCCGGTAACCGTCGGCGTGCACCTGGGCGGCGAGTGCGACAGGGCCGTGCTCGGCGACCTCCAGCCGGTGCGAGGGGCGGCCCTGCGAACCGGCGGCGGCACCGGGGTGCGCGTCGACCCTGATCAGGCCGAGCGACTCCAGTTCGGCGGCGACGGCGCCCGCGGTGGCGCGGGTGACACCGAGTTCCGCGGTGAGGACGGCGCGGGTGGGGGCGCGGCCGGTGTGCACGAGTTCCAGGGCGGGGCCGAGTGCGCCACGTCCTCTGTCCAACCGGGGTTTCGGGGTTCCGTTCCCCGTCGGGTCGGGGGCGACCTTTCCGCTCATGGGAGGGAGTCTGCCATGATCCGCAGAAGCGGCCGAAGCGAAGGTGCGGCGCCGTGCGGGCCCATCGCGCGGTTCACAAGCCGCTCACTCTCAGTGTGAGGTTGAGACGGCCGGTCAGGCCCAGCTCCGCCGGCGACGTGCCCGGACACACCTTCGGCACCCCGTGATACGCGAGCCGCGACTCTCCTCCGAACACGAACAGGTCCCCCGATCTCAGCTCCACGTCCGTGTACGGCTTGCCCCTGCTCTCCGTGTTCCCGAAGCGGAACACGCAGGTGTCCCCGAGGCTCAGTGACACCACCGGCGCGTCCGACCTCTCGTCGGCGTCGCGGTGCATGCCCATGCGGGCGTCGGCGTCGTAGAAATTGATCAACGCGATGTCGTACGACAATCCGCCGACCGCTTCCGGCCCCAGCGCGTCGGTCACCGCGCGGCGGCCCAGTTCGTCGAGCCAGGCCGGGAAGGGCTTGACGGGACTGCCGTCGCCGTCGACGACCCTGCGGGCGTAGGCGTACGGGTACCAGTGCCAGCCCAGGCAGACCTGGCGGGCGGTCATGGTGCCGCCGCCGGGGGTGCGGACCGTGCGCAGTCCGGCGGGCGGCCGCGCCCAGTCACGGCAGGCCCGCAGGAGCTCGCGCTGCCGCTGCGCGCTCAGCCAGTCCGGGACGTGCACGGCGCCCGGCGCGACCTGGGCGCACGCCCTCGGGAACAGCTCGTCCTCCATGCCCCCATCCTGCCCGACCGGGCCTGAGCTGGGGCTCGGCTAGCCTGGACGCACGATGAGCGACCGTATGACGACTCCGTGGGGCGAGGTCGAACTGTCCCGCTTCCCCGACGACCCGCGCGACCGGCTGCGTGCCTGGGACGCCTCCGACGCGTATCTGCTCCGGTATCTGGACCGGGAGCGGATCGGGCCGGCCGGCCGGGTCGTGGTGTTCGGCGACCGGTGGGGCGCGCTGGTCACGGCGCTGGCCGAGCACCGGCCGGCGCAGATCAGCGACTCGTACCTGAGCCAGGAGGCGACCCGCCTGAACCTGGCGCGGGCGGGTGTCGAACCGGGTGCCGTGCAGCTGCTCACCACGCAGGACCCGCCGCCGGACCGGGTGGACGTGCTGCTGGTGCGGGTGCCGAAGAGCCTGGCGCTGCTGGAGGACCAACTGCTGAGGCTGGCACCGGCCGTACACGCGGACACGGTGGTGATCGGCACCGGCATGGTGAAGGAGATCCACACCTCGACCCTCCGGCTCTTCGAGCGGATCCTCGGGCCGACCCGGACCTCGCTCGCCGAGCAGAAGGCCCGGCTGATCCACTGCACCCCGGACCCGTCGCTGGAGCGCCCGGAGAACCCGTGGCCGTACTGCTACGAGCTCCCCGACGGCATCGGCGCGGTCTCCGGGCGTACGGTCGTCAACCACGCCGGTGTGTTCTGCGCCGACCGGCTCGACATCGGTACCCGGTTCTTCCTGGGGCATCTGCCGCAGGGCGGGCGGCGCGTCGTGGACCTGGGGTGCGGCAACGGGGTGGTCGGTACGGCGGTGGCGCTGGCCGATCCGACGGCCGAGGTGCTGTTCGTCGACGAGTCGTTCCAGGCGGTGGCCTCGGCGGAGGCCACCTACAAGGCCAACGGGGTGCCCGGCCATGCCGAGTTCAGGGTGGGCGACGGGCTCGCCGGGGTCGCGACCGGCAGCGTGGACGTGGTGCTGAACAACCCGCCGTTCCACTCCCATCAGGCGACCAGTGACGCGACGGCGTGGCGGATGTTCACGGGGGCCGAACGGGCGCTGCGGCCGGGCGGTGAGCTGTGGGTGGTCGGCAACCGGCACCTGGGCTACCACGTCAAGCTGCGCCGTTTGTTCGGCAACTGTGAACTGGTGGCCGGGGACCCGAAGTTCGTGGTGCTGAAGGCGGTCAAGCGGGGTTCTGGCGGCCTCTCGTGATTGTTATTGCAAGGTAGAAGCAGTTTTCGAGCACAATCAAGCATTCCTTGGAAAGCCGGGTGCGTTAGGGTCGCCCGGAACCCGAGGAACGGAGGGGGCGGATGTCGCGCGACGCCCGCTGGAAGGTGCTGCTCGAACTGCTGGTCGAGCGCGGTCGCCTGGAGGTCGAGGAGGCGGCGGCCGAACTGGGGGTCTCGGCGGCCACGATCCGCCGGGACCTCGACCAGCTGGCCGAGCAGCAGATGCTGGTGCGCACCCGGGGCGGCGCGGTGGTGCACGGGGTGTCGTACGAACTGCCGTTGCGCTACAAGACGGCGCGCCGGGCCCCTGAGAAGCAGCGGATCGCCCGGGCGGTGGCGGAACTGGTAGCCCCGGGCGAGGCGGTGGGTCTGACCGGCGGCACGACCACCACGGAGGTGGCCCGCGCCCTGGCCGTGCGCGGCGACCTCACCACGGGGACACCGGCGCTGACGATCGTCACGAACGCGCTCAACATCGCCAACGAGCTCGCGGTACGGCCCCAGTTCAAGATCGTACTGACCGGTGGTGTGGCACGCCCCCAGTCGTACGAACTCGTCGGCCCGCTCGCGGACGGGGTGTTGAGCCAGATCACCCTGGACGTGGCGGTGCTCGGGGTGGTCGCCTTCGACGCCGTCCACGGGGCCGCGGCCCATGACGAGGCGGAGGCCGCGGTCAACCGGTCGCTGTGCGAGCGCGCGGCGCGCGTGGTCGTCGCCGCCGACTCCAGCAAGCTGGGCGGGCGGGCGTTCGCCCGGATCTGCGCGGCGGAGCTGGTGGACACCCTGGTGACGGACACGGCGGCGGCGCCGGAGGCGGTGGGCCGGTTCGAGGAGGCCGGGGTCCGGGTCGTCACCGTGTGAGCCGGCCGCGGACCCCGGTCACATGCCGCTGGTGTCCGCGCTGACGAAGCCCGCGCCCCGCTGGTCGTTGCAGCCGAACACGGGCCGGTCGGCCGGGTCGGGCCAGCTCTGCTGGGCCTGGAGGGCGACGCTCACCAAGGTCAGCAGCAGGTCGACGTCGCTCGCGGCGTCGAGCCGTATCGTCACCCACTGCGAGCCGGGGACGATCCGGATCGCCCCCGTGTTCTTGAGGTCCCTGGCGAAATGCCGGATGGCTCGGGCGGTCAGACGCAGGTCCACGTCGCGGTCGGAGTGGAAGTGCGCGATCTCACCCTGCGTCGAACTCACCCCCTGGCCCAGGCCGCAGCTCGGTAGAACCTGGCTCAGGTCGGGCCAGGTCGCCAGTTGCGCGAGAGCGCGCGAGGCCAACGTCATGGGGTCATCATGGCCCGCTCACTCTCCGGTAACCAACCAGCGGGCCGTTATTAACCGAGCTGTTGCCGGACTCTGTCCGAACACAGGCTCAGGGGGCGAGTGGGCATCCGCAGGATTTCAGCGGTTCGAGGGACGGTTCGAGGGAGAGAAGGTACTACTCCCGCCTGGCGCCCGCAGCCGCGAACGCGTCGGCGGCCGCGAGGTCGAAGTCGCCGTGGTCGCTGCCGAGGCCCTGGGCGACCAACGCGGCCACCGCGTTGCCGAGTACGGCCGCCTCGAGCGGGGTACGGCCCAGGCCGACGCCGTAGACGAAGCCGGCCGAGAAGGCGTCACCGCAGCCGGTGGTGTCGACGACGTCGATCTCGAACGCGGGGACCGACTCGGTGCCGTCGGCGGTGACCAGCAGGGCCCCGTCCGCGCCACGGGTGACCGCGACCAGCCCGGCCCCGGCACCGATCAGTTTCTTCGCGCCGGCCACCAGGTCGTCCTCCTCGGAGAAGCCCAGCACCTGGTCGTCGTTGGGGAGCAGGTGGTCGATGTGGGGCAGGGCCGGCGCGAGTTGCTCGAAGCTGCCGAAGACGCCGGGCGCGAGCAGGTCGACGGAGGTGGTCACGCCGTGCTCCTTGGCGAAGTGCAGGATTCTGGCGGCGACCTCGACACCGATCAACTCCGGTCCCCCGAGGTGCAGATGGGTGGCCTCGGCGAGGGCTTCCCAGGGCACGTCGTCGAGGCCGTAGGTGACGTTGGCGCCGAGCAGATGGAGGGAGGGGCGGCCCCCGTCGGACCGGATGGGCAGCACGCTGGCCGAGGTGCCGGTGTCGACCCGGCGGACCAGGAACTCGGTGTCGATCCCGGCCCTGCGGAGCAGGTGCACCAGCATGTCGCCGGTGGCGTCGGCGCCGATCGCCCCGGTGGTCTGCACCGTGGCGCCCAGCTTGGCCAGGCTGAGGGCGGTGCCGGCGGCCGTCCCGGCGGCGGTCATCCTGATGTCCTCGACCAGGGTCGCGCCCTGCCCCTCGGGTATCGCGTCCACCGGCCGCACCAGCACGTCCAGCACGTGCACGCCCATCGTGACGACTCTCATGGCTTGCCCTCCCGCAAGGATTGAGTGGTGCCGTAGTTCCGTGCGATCGCGGCCTCGATCACCGCGAGTTGCTGCTGCTCGTCCAGGACCCGGGGCTTTCCGAGCGCCGCCGCGTGCTGGTAGACCCCGCAGGCCCATTCGAGCAACAGGGCGTTCTCGACGGCCTTGTCGAGGGTCGGACCGACGGTGACCGAGCCGTGGTTGGCCATCAGGGCGGCGCTGCGGCCGGCCAGCGCGGTCAGCACCGACTCGGCCAGGTCCGGGGTACCGAACGTGGCGTACGGCGCCACCCGCACGGCGCCACCGAGGGCCAGCAACTGGTAGTGGATGCAGGGAAGTTCGTCGAGGACGCAGGAGAGGGCGGTGGCCATCGGGGCGTGGGTGTGGACGACCGCGCCGGCGCCGTACCGCCGGTAGACCCCGAGGTGCAGGTCGAGTTCGGAGGTCGGCTGCAGCGTCCCGGCGACGACCTTCCCCGACAGGTCGACCACCGTCACCTGGTCCGCGGTGAGGTGGGCGAGCACCGCACCGGTCGCGGTGACCGCCACCCGGTCCCCCACCCGCACGCTGACGTTTCCCGCCGTGCCGACGAGCAGTCCCGCGGCCCCCAGACGGCGGCAGACGTCCGCCACCGCGGCCCGCTCCTGCACCAGTGCGGAGCTTGAGTCCGTCATGGCCGCGACGCTAACGTAAACCTGAAACAAAGTCACGTTCAGATTCAGGAGCCGTCCGTGTCCGAGCCGACCACCGACGAGACCGGGGTCGTGCTGCGCCGCACTCCCCAACAGGCCCGCAGCAAAGCGCGGTTGGCGCGCGTGCTGGAGGCGGCGGAGCGAGTGCTGGTCGCCGAGGGCGTCCAGGCGCTCACCACGACCAGGGTCGCCGCCGCGGCCGGGGTGTCGGTCGGCTCGCTGTACCAGTACCTGCCGGACCGGGACGCCATCGTCGACGCGCTGGCGGCCGGTTACTTCGCGCAGCTGGAGGCCGTCATGGACGACTTCGTCCGCGTGGCGGCCGTCGAGCGGTGGCCCGACCCGGTCGGCGTGCTCATCGACACGTATGCCGGGCTCTACCGCCGCGAACACGGCTTCCGGGCCCTGTGGTTCGGCAGCGGGCTGACCGACCGGACCAGGGAGGCGGACCGCGAGCACAAGCGCCGGATGGCCGAAGGGGTCCGCCGGGTACTCCTCGCCCTCGGCGCCGCCGACGACACGGAGACACTCGGCCGGGCCTGCCACGCCGCCGTCCTCACCGCCGACGCCCTCGCCCAGGAGGCCTTCCGCCGCGACGCCGAGGGCGACACGGCCCTCCTCGACGAGGCCAAGGTGATGCTGCGCGGCTACCTCACGGCCATCGCCCGGCGCCGGGAGCGCGGGAGGGCCTGACGGTTCCGAACGGCACCCGGAGCAACCCGGCGCCACCCCGCACATGCGACGCGCGGCGCGCACGGCGGCCCTGCGGCAGGCGGCCCCACCCGGCGCCCCGCCTCGCGACGGGACAGGTGGACACCATCGGCGGTGAGCCGGGTCCGCCCGGACTCGTCCCCTTGCCCGGCGGCCACGTGGGTTCCCGCGCCACCGGCGTCACCGTGCGCGACGCGGGCGACGCGTGCGTACGGCCCCCAGCCGGCGACGGCGGCGGCGGAGGAGGGCCGTACGCCCGTGGTCGGGAGGTGGGTGGGTTTGGCGGGGCGGCGGGCCGGATACCTTCGGCACCGCCAGGACTGTTCCCGTCACGGGCAACGGCCCGCGGTACGCGGGGGCCGACGCAGGCGCCGTGGTGGCCGCAGGCCACGGCTCGCGGCCGTTCGAGGAGGCACGTCGCCGATGGCCCGTCCGACCCGCCCCGCCCCCGTTCGCCGCACGTCCGCATACGTGCTGCTCCCCCTTGTCACCCTGGCGGCGGCCCACATCGGTCCCGCCGCCACCTGGCTCCCCGCTCTGCGGCACCGCTGCTTCCCCGGCCTCGCCGGACAGGGGCGCCCCGACCACATCGCCCTGACCTTCGACGACGGCCCCGATCCCGGATCCACCCCGTACTTCCTCGAAACCCTGGACGATCTGGGCGTCCGGGCGACCTTCTTCCTGCTGGGCGAGAGCGCGGTGCGGCACCCGGCGCTCGTCCGCGAGATGGCCGAGCGCGGCCACGAGCTCGCGGTCCACGGCTGGACGCACGACCGGCCCTGGCTGCCCGCGCCCGCCCGCGACCGGTCGGAGGTCCTGCGCTCCGTGACGGCGCTGACCGATCTCACCGGCCGGCGCCCGCGCTGGTACCGGCCCCCCTTCGGGATCCTGACGTCCGGACGGTGGGCGGCCGCGCACCGGGCGGGACTGCGGACGGTGCTGTGGACCGCGTGGGGCGAGGACTGGACGGCCGACGCCACCGCCGTCTCGGTTCGGGCCCGGATCGGAGCCGACCTGCGGCCCGGCGGTACGGTCCTCCTGCACGACTCCGACCGGGTGGCCGCCGCGGGCTGCTGGCGCTCCGCCCTGGGAGCCCTGCCGGAGATCGTGCAGGGCTGCCGCGCGGCCGGGATGACGGTCGGGCCGCTCGCCGAGCACCGCCCGGTGCGGCACCGCGGCCGCCTCCGCGCCGGGACGCCGGCCGGTGGTCAGGACGGCGAAGGTCCCTGACCCGGTCGGGCGAGCACGCGCGCGAGCAGGTCGTCCCGGAACAGCGCACGTCCCGCCGCGACGCGCCGGGCCCGCTCCGGACCCGGTCCGGTCAGCCGGCCGAGCGAGTCGACCAGGCCGGTCGCGTCGGCCGCGAGGTCGCACAGTCCGAGGACGGCCATCCGCCGGACCCCCTGCTCACCGTGGCCGGGCAGCGGCCGGTAGGCGACGACGGGCACGCCGGCGGCCAGCGCCTGGACGGCGGTCTGGCCCGCCGCGTTGTCCACCATCGCGGCGCAGCCGTGCAGCAGCCGAGGCATGTCCGTCACCCAGCCGGGCGCGGCCACGCCCGGGATCGCGGCCAGCGCCCGTCGCAACCGCTCGTTGCGTCCGCTGAGCACGACCGGACGGAAACCGTGCTCGACGAGCAGCCCGGCCGTGGCCGGCAGGTCCGAGCCCACTCCCCAGGCGCCGGCCGACACCAGCACCGTGGGACGCCCGGTCCCGGGACGTCCCGCGCGTTCGCGCGGGGCGCGCGCCCCGGTTCCCGCCCCGTCGCCGAAGAAGCGCGGGTCCACCACCGGGCCGACCGTCTCCGCCGGTCCGCCGAGCCAACGGCGCACCTGACGGGCGGCGTCCTCGGAGACACACAGGTGGCGGTCGTTGCCGGGGTGCAGCCACTGCCGGTGCACGGCGAAGTCGACGATCATCACGCTGCTGGGCACCCGCAGCGCGCCGGTGGCCCGCAGTTCCCCGGTGAGCTGCGCCGCCAGGTGGAAGACCGGCACGACCAGGTCGCAACGGGACCGGCGCACGGACGTCATGAAGGCGTCGGCGGCGAGCCGGGCCAGCGGAGCGCCGTTCGGGCGACGGCCGCGTCCGGGCCGGAAGAACAGGTGGTAGAGGGCGCCGTACGCCCATGGCGCGCGCCGGACACAGGTCTCGTAGCAGCCGCGCAGGCCCGCGCCGAGGCCGCGGGGCAGCAGGGCGAGCACATCGACGACCTGTGCCTCCCGGCCGGCCGCCCGGGCCCGGTGGGCCAGTTCGGCGGCGACGCTGTCGTGCCCGGCGCCCATACTGGCGCTGACCAGAAGCAGTCGTCGGGCTCCCGGCACGGGTCCCGTCTCGTGGCGAGCGGATGCGTGGGCGGCCATGGTTCCCCGGTCGTCAGCGGCGGCGTCGCCACGGTGTGGCCGACACCGCGATGAGTGACCCGCGACGGGCGGCGCCAAACGCGCTCGGGTGGTCCCCGCCGACCTCATCGACCATGGTGGACATGGTCGTGGTTCCCGTCGCGTGGGGGACGGCTCCGTCGGTTCCGCCGTACGGCCGTTTCGAAGACCTGCGCGGCGGATACCCCGCGAAGGGACCAGCCCGCCCGGACGCAGGGGCGGTTCCGGTCTCCCACCTGTCCTCCAGCGCTGCGAGGCCGTCCATGTCCCACGCCGTCTTCCGAGCCGACACCACCGCGCCGGCCGCGTCCGGGCAGAGTCCGCTGCCGGGCAAGCGGGCGGACACCGTGCGCAGGACCGCGGCGTTCCGGGGTCCCGCCCTCGTCACGGGTGCGTCGTCCGGTATCGGCGCGGCGGTCGCCCGCCGTCTGGCGGCGGAGGGCGGCTGGCACATGGTCCTCAACGGCCGCGACGCGACCCGGCTGGAACGGGTGGCCGCGCAGGCGTCGGCCGTGGCCTTCGCCGCGGACCTCACCCGCCCGCACACCGACCGGGAGCTGTGCGACTTCGTCCTCGACCGGGTCGGCAGGCCCGAGCTGCTGGTGGCCTGTGCCGGCGTGGGCTGGGCCGGGGACTTCACGGCCATGCCGCGTTCGGCGATCGAGGAGGTCGTCGCGGTGGACCTGCTGGCCACCCTGCACGTCGTGCGGCGGCTCGCCCCGCACATGGCCGAGGCGGGCTCCGGACGCATCGTGCTGATCGGCTCCGTGGCGGGCTGCGTCGGGGTGCGCGGGGAGGCCGTGTACTCCGCGGTCAAGGCCGCACTGGGCGTCTTCGCCGACGCCCTGCGGTACGAACTGCGGACCACCGGCGTGGGGGTCAGCCATGTCATCCCCGGCGTGGTGGACACCCCGTTCTTCGCCCGCCGCGGAGTGCCCTACCTGCGCTCGTCACCCCGGCCGGTGACGCCCGAACGGGTGGCCGACGCCGTCTGGAGCAGTGTGCGACGCGGCCGGGACGAGGTGTTCGTGCCGGCCTGGCTCCGCCTGCCCGCCCGGGTGCGGGGCCTGTCCCCCGGGCTGTACCGCTCACTCGCCGCCAGATTCGGATGAGGGGCCGGTGGGAGCGCTCACGGTCGCCCTCGCCCTGCTCGCCGCGTTGTGCAACGCCTCGGCGTCGGTGCTGCAGCGGCGGGCCGCGGCGGAGGACGAGTCCGACAGCCGGCTCGACGCCCGGCAGGCCGTGCGCTGGCTGGGACGCCTGCTGCGCCGGCCGTACTGGCTCGCGGGCGCCGGGATGCTGGCGCTGGCCAGTGTGTTCCAGGGTTCGGCGCTCGCCACGGGCAGCCTGTCCGTCGTCCAGCCGCTGCTGACCAGCGAGCTGCTGTTCACCCTGGTGGTGGGCAGTGTGGTGTTCCGTCGCCGCCCGGACCGGCGGACGTGGTTCGCGTTCGTCTCCCTCGGGGCCGGGCTGGCTCTCTTCCTCGTCGCGGCCTCGCCCACGGCCGGCCGGACCACGGCGAGCGGCGGCGCCTGGCTCGTGGCCTGCGGAGTGGTGCTCGCCGTGGTGACGGCGCTGGTGCTGGCCGGCCGGCTGGCCCGCGGCGGCCCCAGGGCCGCGCTGTACGGCCTCGCGTCGGCCATGTCGTTCGCGGTGACCGCCGCGCTGATCAAGGAGGTCGTGGGGAGGTTCGGACAGGGCCCGGCGGCGGTTCTCGGGCACTGGTCGCTGTGGGCACTGGCCGTCGCGGGGCTGATCGGTTTCACCCTGCTGCAGGCGGCGTTCCGCGCCGGATCGCTGACGGCGTCCCAGCCCGCCCTCACCCTCGGTGACGCCCTCACCAGTGTCGCCCTCGGCTGGGCGCTGTTCGGGGAGCGCATCGGGCTGGGGGTGCGGCTGGTGCCCGAGATCATCGGCGTCCTGCTCATCGGCGCGGGCAGCCTCGGCCTGGCGGGCGCGCCGTCGGTCAGCGGCACCTGGGACACGGTCCCCGACGACCCGGCCGAGCCCGCCGACGGACAGCGGCGGGACGGACAGGAACGGCAGGTGCGGCGGCAGCGTCAGGAGCGGCAGAAGGGACCCCACGAGTGACGGGCCGGGCGGTGGGACGCGGGGACCGACGGCGGACCGGGCGCCCTCCTCCTCACCCCGGCCGCTCCTCCTCCCCCGAGTCCTGTCCCGGCATGGCCGGATGGCGGGCGAGCACGAAGACACCAGTGACGACGGCGGCCAGCCCCGCCACCTGCCAGGCGAGGGAGGCGCTGTCGGTGTGCAGGCGGTCGCCGAGGAACGCGATGCCGCAGGCGATGCCCACGAGCGGTTCGGCGGCCGTGAGGGCCGGCAGGGACATGCGCAGCGGTCCGGCTTCGAAGGCACTCTGCACCAGCATCAGACCGGTCACGGCCAGGGCCACCACCGCGTACGGCTCCCAGCGCAGGAGCAGGGCGACCACCCCGCGGGTCCCGGCGATGCCGGTGGACACCCGGGTCAGGGCGTCCTGCAGGCCGTAGAGCATGCCCGCCGCCGTGGCCAGCAGCGGCGGTTCCTCGAACAGCGGCAGGTGACGTGCGAAGCCGATCAGGGCGAGGGCCACTCCGATCACCAGGCCGATGACCAGCCACTGCCGGAAGACCCCCGGGGCGGCCGGACCCGGGGCGGGGCGGCCGGCCAGGGTGAACGCGGCCACTCCCCCGCCGAGCAGCAGGACCCCGGCCCAGCCGGCGGCGCCGAGCCGCTGGCCGCTCAGCCAGCGTGCCAGGACGAACGCGAAGAGCAGGTTGGTGACCAGCAGGGGCTCCACCTGGGACAGGTTGCCCCGGGCGAGCGCGACGGTGCTCAGCAGCTGTCCGGCCACCATGCATCCGATGCCGCCCAGCCAGAGGCCGCTGTGCGCGAGGTCCCACAGGAGCCGGAAGCGCAGGACGTCGGCGGCGGGTGCCCGTTCGGCGGCGTGCTGCTGGAGCACGAATCCGACACCGAGCAGACATGCGGCGGAGATGCCCAGGACATAGATCATGAGCGTTACCCGTCAAGTCCCCGTCCGCTGCCGGACCGGTGCTCGTTCCATGGAGGACGATGGCTCGCCCGTGCCGGGCTCGTCCACGACGTCCCGCCGGATCGACCATACGTGACCACCGACCGGCGCGCCCGCCCGCGACACGGGGAGACCGTCACGTCGGGTGCGCGCTCACCCGCCGGACCCTGCCCGTGCCCCGTCGCCCCGCCCTCAGGAGGAGTCCTCGGGCGGTTCTGCGTCCCGCGGCTCGGCATCGGGAGGCGGGCCGGGGCGTTCGTGGGGCGGGGTGCCGAACCGCACCTGGATCTTCTGGAAGCCCTTGAAGGCCTCGGTGGTGGCGTACGACCGGTAGGCGCGGCGGTCCGCCGGGCTCAGGTGCACCCGGTCCGTGAAGGGGGTCAGCAGACTCCGCGGCCACAGCCGCATGACGCGTACGGCGCCGGCCTCGGCCGCCAGCACGAAGATCAGCGCACCCGCGTAGAGCCAGGCGAACAGCCCGAGGACGATGCCGAACATGCCGTAGGTGGCGGTCGCGCCGCGCAGCACGTGGCTGACGTAGTACGTGCCCGCCCACTGCAGTCCCTGCCAGGCGAAGGCGGCGCCCAGCGCGACGCCGAGCAACTGGCGCGGCGGCAGGGCCCGGTGGGTCAGCAGCCGGTAACTCACGACGAGCAGCAGGGTGTTGAGGAACACGGAGCCGACCGTGGCGGCGATCCAGGTGCCGCCGCGCAGCCGCGCCCCGAACAGGAACGTCTGCGAGCCCGCCACCGAGAGCAGGGTGAACGCGCACAGCCCGAGCGCCAGGACGAGCAGGAAGAGCAGGCCCTTGAGCCGCGAGCGGAAGGGGTCCGGGCGGGCGTGCCGCGGCACCGCCCAGATCTTGTTGAGGGCGTACTGCGCGGCCTGTGCGACGCCCAGCGAGCCGTAGACGGTGCCCGCGATACCCACGGCGAGTGCGGCTCCGCTGCCGTGGAAGGAGTGGATGTTCCTCTCCAACTGGTCGCCGATGACGGGGAACTCGCGCAGCGCCGAGTCCAGGACACGCTGCCGCAGGGCCGGGTCGCCGCTGAGGAAGGTGCTCAGGACGGCGACGAGGATCAGGAGCAGCGGGAAGAGGGAGAGGAAGCCGTAGTAGGTGAGCAGGGCGGCGAGGTAGGCGGCCTGGTCGTCGTAGAACTTGTACAGGACGGCGAGCGGCAGTCCCACCCAGCGGTGACGTCTCTGGTAGCGGTCAGCACGCTCGAGAAGTCTCATGGCCCGTCATGCCCACACGGCATCTGTCCTTCCCGGAGTCCCGCCCGTTCGCTCGCGTGCCCGTCGGGTACCCACGCCGGCCGGCCCCACGCGGCCCGGATCCGGCAGCCTTGCCGGGGTGTCCGGTCCTCACCTAGCCTGAATTTGTGCCGCTGATAAACAAAACCCGATCGCACAGTGTCGTGCCGGGTAGCCCTCTCGCCCTCACCCGCCTGCGGATCGCTCTCACCGCCTTCTTCGCCATGGACGGCTTCGTCTTCGCCGGCTGGGTGGTCCGGATTCCCGACATCAAGCACCAGACCCATGCCTCGGTCGGCGCCCTGGGGCTCGCGCTGCTCGGCGTCTCGGCCGGTGCGGTGATCACCATGACGCTCACGGGCCGGCTGTGCCGCCGGTACGGGAGCGGGCCGGTGACCGTCGTCTGCGCCGTCCTGCTCTGCCTCAGTGTCGCGCTGCCCCCGCTGACCCACTCGGCAGCGGCCCTCGGCGCGGTCCTGCTCGTCTTCGGCGCCGCTTACGGCGGACTGAACGTCGCCTTCAACAGCGCCGCGGTCGACCTAGTCGCGGCCCTGCGCCGCCCGATCATGCCCACCTTCCACGCGGCGTTCAGCCTCGGCGGCATGATCGGCGCCGGGCTCGGGGGCCTGGTCGCCGCGTCCCTGAGCCCCACGCGCCATCTCCTCGCCCTCACCGTGACCGGCCTGCTGGTCACGGCGGTCGCCGGCCGGGCGCTGCTCCGTCACGACATCCCCGTCCCGCACGCCGAGGACCGGGTCGGGCCCGCCCGGGTCCGCCCGGACGGCCGGACGATCCGGACACGCCGGATGGTCCTCGTCTTCGGCCTGATCGCCCTGTGCACGGCGTACGGGGAGGGCGCGATGGCCGACTGGGGCGCCCTGCACCTGCGGCAGGACCTGGGCGCGTCCGCGGGGGTCGCCGCCGCCGGTTACACGTGTTTCGCGCTGGCCATGACGGTAGGGCGGGCGAGCGGGACGACGCTGCTGGAGCGGCTCGGACGGTCCAGGACCGTGGTGTTCGGGGGCGGTACGGCGGCGGCCGGCATGCTCGTCGGTTCCCTCGCGCCGTGGGTGTGGGCCGCCCTGCTCGGCTTCGCGATCACGGGCCTGGGGCTGGCCAACCTGTTCCCGGTGGCGGTGGAGCGGGCCGGTGCGCTGGCCGGTCCCTCGGGCGTGGCGACGGCGTCCACCCTGGGCTACGGCGGCATGCTCCTCGGCCCGCCGGCGATCGGTTTCGTGGCGGACTGGACCTCCCTGCCGACGGCCCTGACGAGCGTGGCGGTGCTGGCGGCGGTGGCGACCCTGATCGGCGCGACGTCCAGGTGAGCGGAGCCTGCGTGCGAGCGGAGCACTCCGCCTGGTAGGGCGGCTCCGGCTCCCGTACCGGGTGGACGTCGGGGTGTTGCCGTTCACGCCCGTGTCGGCAGGCGGCCCACAGCTGTGTCTCGGCAAGCGGGCCGCCGGCTGTGCGCAGTCGGTGGAATCCTGTTGCGTCGGCGTCCGCGTCGTCGTGCGGACTCACTCGTCGTACAGACACACGCGTCGTGCGGACTCACTCGTCGTGCGGACACACGCGTCGTGCAGACTCACGGCATGGAGACTGCCGAGTTCCTTGAGACCCTGGACCGGGAAGGCCGTTCGCTGGCCGCGGCCGCCGAGGCGGCGGGGCCCGACGCCAAGGTGCCGACCTGCCCGGACTGGCAGGTGCGCGACCTGCTGCGGCACACGGGTACGGTCCACCGGTGGGCCGCCGGTTTCGTCGCCGAGGCGCACCCCGACCCCCGCCCCATACCGGACCCGCCCGACCTCGACGGCACTGAGCTGATCGCCTGGTACCGAGACGGCCACCGCAGGCTCGTCGAAACCCTGGCCGACGCACCGGCCGACCTGACCTGCTGGACCTTCCACCCGGCCCCCGTCCCCTCACCGCTGGCCTTCTGGACCCGCAGGCAGGCCCACGAGACCACCGTCCACCGGTACGACGCCGAGTCCGCGCGCGGTGGCCCGGTCTCCCCCGTCGCCACCGGCTTCGCGGCCGACGGCATCGACGAACTGCTGCGCGGCTTCCACGCCCGTGCGCGCAGCCGCGTCCGCACCGAGACCCCGCGGGTGCTGCGGGTGCGCGCCGTGGACGCGCAGGCGGTGTGGACCGTACGGCTGACGGCCGGGCCCCCGGTGGCGGAGCCCGGTGAGTCCGGCCCGGCGGAGGCCGAACTGGCGGGCCCGGCGGACGAGTTGTACCTGGCGCTGTGGAACCGGGTGCCGGTGCCCCAGGTGACCGGCGACCCCGAACTGGCCCGGCTGTGGCGGACGAACTCCGGTATCTGACCGCCGGGTTCAGCCGGCCAGCAGCCGGCTGAGCACCGCGCGCTGCATGGGCAGCACCTCACCGTGCAGCGCGCGCCCCTTCCCCGTGAGCGCCACCCGCACCCCTCGCCGGTCCTCCGGGCACATGGCCCGCTCGACCAGGCCGTCCTTCTCCAGCCGGGCGACCAGCCGGGACAGCGCGCTCTGACTGAGGTGCACCCGCTCGGCGATCTCCTGGACCCGGTAACTGCAGCCGCCGTCGGCCGCGGAACCGTCGGAGAGCAGGTCGAGGACCTCGAAATCGCTGGCGCACAATCCATGGCCGTGCAGCGCGCGGTCGAGTTCGCACTGGATACGGGCGTGCAGGGCCAGGATGTCCCGCCATTGCTCCACGAGCTCCTGCTCGGGCTTCTTCGCCGACATCTCGGCACCGTAGCAGAGAACCAGAATTATTGCACCGTAATTAAATGCGCTTGCAGTCAATGCATATGCATGTAGTCTGCCGTGTCATGACCTCTCCGCTCACAGCCCCTGCCGCCGCACCTTCGGCGGTGCGCTGGACCCCCCGGCTCTGGGGCACACTGCTGGTGCTCTGCGCCGCGATGTTCCTGGACGCCCTGGACGTGTCCATGGTCGGCGTCGCGCTGCCGTCGATCGGCTCCGACCTGCACCTGTCGACCTCGACCCTGCAATGGATCGTCAGCGGCTACATCCTGGGATACGGCGGCCTGCTGCTGCTCGGCGGCCGCACCGCGGACCTGCTCGGGCGGCGCCAGGTGTTCCTCGTGGCGCTCGGCGTGTTCGCGCTCGCCTCCCTGCTCGGCGGCCTCGTCGACTCGGGCCCGCTGCTGATCGCCAGCCGCTTCATCAAGGGCCTCAGCGCGGCCTTCACCGCCCCGGCCGGCCTCTCGATCATCACGACCACCTTCCCGGAGGGCCCGCTGCGCAACCGCGCCCTCTCCATCTACACGACCTGCGCGGCCACCGGCTTCTCCATGGGCCTGGTGCTCTCCGGCCTGCTCACCGAGGCCAGCTGGCGCTTCACCATGCTGCTGCCCGCGCCCATCGCCCTGATCGCGCTGCTCGCCGGCCTGCGGCTGCTGCCGCGCAGCTCCCGCGAACGCGACCACAACGGCTACGACATCCCGGGCGCGATCCTCGGCACCGCCTCGATGCTGCTGCTGGTGTTCACCGTGGTGGAGGCCCCGCAGGCGGGCTGGGCCTCGGCCCGCACCCTGCTGTCGTTCCTCGCGGTCGCCGTCCTGCTCACCGTGTTCGTCCAGGTCGAACGCCGCTCCCCCGGCCCGCTCGTCCGCCTCGGCGTACTGCGCGCCGGCAACCAGGTCCGCGCCCAGCTCGGTGCGGTCGCCTTCTTCGGCTCGTACGTCGGCTTCCAGTTCCTGACCACCCTGTACATGCAGTCCCTGCTGGGCTGGTCCGCGCTGCACACGGCGCTGGCCTTCCTGCCGGCCGGCGCACTGGTGGCGGTCTCCTCGACCAAGGTCGGCGCGATCGTGGACCGCTTCGGCACCCCGCGGCTGATCGCGGCGGGCTTCGCCTTCATGGTCCTCGGCTACGCCCTGTTCCTGCGCATCGACCTGGACCCGGGCTACGCGGCGGTGATCCTGCCGTCGATGCTGCTGATCGGCGCGGCCTGCGCCCTGGTCTTCCCCTCGCTCAACATCCAGGCCACCAACGGCGTCGACGACCACGAGCAGGGCATGGTCTCCGGACTCCTCAACACCTCCGTCCAGGTGGGCGGTGCGATCTTCCTGGCGATCGTGACCGCCGTGGTCACCGCCGGCGCCCCCGCCCACGCCACCCCGCAGGCGGTGCTCGACAGCTACCGGCCGGGCTTCGTGGTGGTCGCCTGCGTGGCCCTCGCCGGGCTGCTGATCACACTCACGGGGCTGCGCACCAAGCGCCCGCAGGGGACCGTCGTGATCGCCAAGTCCACCGCCCCGGAGGCGGCGCGCGTGCCCGCCGCCCGCGACTGACCGGGGCTGCCCTCAAGTCGCCGCCCGGCGGAGCCTGTTGCTCCGCCGGGCGCACGGCTGTGAGACTGGCGGGATGACCAGTCACGGGGTACGACGCGGCCAGGCCGAACGGGACGCGATCACCGTCGAGATCGGATACGCCTTGTTCAGCGGGGTGTTCGCGGCAGCACTCGGCTTCGGAGCGGTGGCCGGGCCCGCCCTGCTTTTCGCACTGCCCGCCGGTGTCGAGCAGGCGCTGCGGGCCGCGGGCGCGGTGGCGGCCGTGCTGCTCTTCTCCGCACGGGTGGTGAGCGTGCTCGTGCGTTTCCGGCAGGCTGGTCAGGCCGTCCGGCCCCGCCGCGGCAGGCCCGAGGGATCGTAGGCCAGGTACATCGGTCGGGCCGGCCGTGCGGGGCCGGTGTGACCGGCGGGCCGGTGTGACCGGCGGGTCGGCGTGAGGGGCGGGTCGGTGTGATGTGAGGGGCGGGTCGGTGTGAGGGGCGGGTCGGCGAGCTGACCCGTGGGAGCAAGGGGTCCGGGGTCAGCGGCCGGGCGTCAGCTCCGCCAGCTCCGCTTCGAACAGCCGCTCCACGTCGAAGCCCATGCCCGTGAAGTGCCCGGCGAGTTCCAGCGAGAGCA
The DNA here is from genome assembly GCF_040640875.1 of Streptomyces sp. NPDC021562. NCBI lineage: Bacteria > Bacillati > Actinomycetota > Actinomycetes > Kitasatosporales > Streptomycetaceae > Streptomyces > Streptomyces sp. NPDC021562. The sequence continues at coordinate 104,707 of NZ_JBFACN010000013.1, read as the reverse complement.
CCCCGTGCAGCCGGGTCCAGAAGGCCAGCGCCCTGCGCAGCACTCCCGGCGGGGCGGCGTGGCCTTCGGCCCACTGGCGGTGCTGGCTGAGATGCGCGGTGAAGCCTGCGGAGGCCGGCGACGGCGCCTCCAGCCCGGCCGCCGTACAGACGTCGAGCAGGGCAGCCATGATCTCGCGGGCGATGGCGGTGGTGTCATCGGGGGCGTGGTATCCGGGCACCGGTGTGCCGTACACGAGGAAGTACCGCTGGGGGTCCTCCAGCGCCCACCGGCGCATGGCGTGCGCGAGCCCGTCGAGGCCGGCTCCGGAGTCGGCGACGGCGCGGAAGGAGTCGGCCAGACTGCGGTACGCGTCCCGGATCAGCTCGGTGATCAGCTCGTCGCGACTGCCGAAGTAGCGGTAGAGGGCGGGGCCGCTCATGCCGAGTTCCTTGGCGATGGCGTTCAGGGACAGGCCTGAGGCGCCCGACCTGGCCATCTGCTCCCAGGCGCGCTCTTTGATGTCCGACCGCACCTGAGCCCGGTATCGCTCCCGGGGGGTCACCGCGTCTGCATCTGCGTCTGCGTTTGCACCAGGCGCCATGTCCGTCACTCTCCGTCCTCGATCCAGGGGATTCAGGGGCTCAGGGTTGTTTCAACCTATCACTTTCGGCATCCCCTCTAGCGTCCACTAAGGCCACCCCACACGCGACAGCTTGACACGCACGCAATGGGCAGTCATTTTAGTTATAGCCTATAACGCAAGCGTGAAGGGCTCACGCACCCATGTGAACACGGAGGATGTCATGGCAACCGCAGCAACCCCCGAAGCCGCCGGATCCACCCGCAGCACCCAGCTCGTCGAGGTCGTCCTGCCCGGCGCGGTGGAGCCCGAGGAGCTCCAGCTCCGCCACCGCGAGATCCCGGCTCCGGGCCCCGGCCAGATCGTCGTCCGCGTGGAGGCCACCGGCATCTCCTTCGCCGAGCAGCAGATGCGCCGCGGCCGTTACTACGACCAGCCGCCCTTCCCCTTCGTCCCCGGCTACGACCTGGTCGGCAGGGTGGAAACGGCCGGTGCGGGTGTCGCACCGGGGCTGGTCGGCGCGCGGGTGGCGGCGCTGGTCAAGGTCGGCGGCTGGGCCAGTCACGTGCTGCTCGACGCGGCCGACGCCGTGGTGGTGCCGGCCGGGGTCGGCGCGGCGGAGGCGGAGACGCTGGTCGTCAACGGCATCACCGCCTGGCAGATGCTCCACCGCAAGGCCCGCGTGCGCACCGGCGGGACGGTCCTGGTGCACGGCGCCAACGGCGGGGTCGGCACCGTACTCGTCCAGCTCGCCCGCGCGGCGGGTCTGCGGGTGATCGGGACGGCTTCGCCCCGCCACCACGACGCGCTGCGGGGCCTGGGAGTGACGCCGGTCGACTACCGCGACGAGGACGTCCCGGCCCGGGTGCGCGAACTGGCGCCCGGCGGTGTCGACGCCGTCTTCGACCACCTCGGTGGCCGTAGCGTCGTCGGCTCCTGGGGGCTCCTCGCGCCGGGCGGCACCCTCGTCTCCTACGGCACCGCCACCACCAGGGACGACACCGGCTCCAAGCAGTGGCCGGTCCTCAAGATCCTCGGTCGGGTGTGGCTGTGGAACGCGTTGCCCAACGGCCGCCACGCCTACTTCTTCAACGTCTGGGCGGGCCGCGCGTTCAGCAAGGGCCGCTTCCGGGCCCGGCTGGGCGCGGACCTCACCGAGGTCTTCCAGGCTTACCGGCGTGGCGAGGTCAGCGCACACGTCGCGGCCACGCTGCCCCTGACCAGGGCCGCCGAGGCGCTGCGGCTCGCCGAGTCGGGGACGGTCGCGGGGAAGGTGGTCCTGGTCCCGGACACCGACGACGCCCGGGACACCGGCGAGTTCCGGGACACCGGCGACGGCCCGACCGCCGACACGGTTCGGTGAACGCCGCCGGCGCGGTGACGGTGGTCGGCCTGGCGAACGCGGGCTCAGTCGCCGCCCGGGCCCGCTCCACCGTCCGCGCCCGCTCCACCGTCCGCGCCCGCTCCACCGTCCGCGGCCGCCCCGCCGTCCGCGCCCGCCCCGCCGTTCGCGAAGGCGCCCGAGTCCGCGAAGGCCAGTGCGGCGAAGCGTTCGCCGATGAGGCGGTGGGTGGCCGCGTCGGGGTGGAGTCGGTCGGGCAGCGGGAGTTCGACGCAGTCGGCCTCGCCGTAGAGGGCGCGGCCGTCGAGGTAGTGGAGGTCGGGATCGTCGGCCGCGCGTTGGGCCACGATCCGGGCCAGCTCGTCCCGGATGACGTTCAGGGTGAGCTTGCCCGCGGCCCGCTCGGCCGGGTCGCCCACGGCCGTGAAGGTGAGCCGGCCCTCGGCGAAGGCGCTCAGGTCCATGGCGGTGGGGCCGGGGGTGTCCTCGTGGATGGGGCACAGGATCGGCGAGACCACCAGCAGCGGGGTGGTGGGGTGCCCCTCGCGGATCGTGTCGAGGAAGCCGTGCACGGCGGGACCGAAGGCCCGCAGCCGCATCAGATCGGCGTTGACGACGTTGATGCCCAGTTTCAGGCTGATCAGGTCGGCCGGGGTGTCCCGGATGGCGCGGGCGGTGAACGGGTCGAGCAGGGCGCTGCCGCCCAGCCCCAGGTTCACCAGCTCCACCCCGCCGAGCGCGGCGGCGAGCGCCGGCCAGATCGCGGTGGGGCTCGCCGCGTCCGAGCCGTGGCTGATGGAACTCCCGTGGTGCAGCCAGGTTCTGCGGCCACGGTCGGGTACGGCGGCGATCGGGGCGTCGGTGCGCAGCGCGACCAGCTCGGTGGTCTCGTTGTGCGGCAGCCAGATCTCCACGTCCTTCGCCCGCCCGGGCAGGCCCGTGAAACGGAGGGTGCCGACCGGGCCGGGGCGCACCTCCGTCGTCCCGGCGGCCATGTCGACGAGCTGCACCTTGCCGCCGGTCACCACGTCCTGACCGGCCAGGGTGCCGTCGACGAGGAGGTCGTACACACCGTCCGGGCGGGGCGGGGCGCCGACGTACTGGCGTTTGGTGGGCAGGGTGTCCAGTTCCAGCGCGGTGGCGCGGGTGCGGAACACCACTCGTACGCCGGAGGGCTGGGCCTCGACCATGGCGAGCTGCGGGTCGGCGCACTGGGCGCGGGCCCGGGCCGGGAGCCGGTGGGGCAGGACGCCGTGCTCGGTGCGTTCCAGGTCGAGGGCGCCGCGCAGCAGGTCGGCGGTGATCGGGGTGGTGATCCAGGACTGGTCGTGGTCGGTGCTCATTGCCTCTGCTTGCCTGTCGGGAGGGGGCGGGTCGGTCAGGCCGGCGCGGGCCAGTTGCGCAGCAGGGCGTCCAGGGCGTCGAGGATGCGGGTCCAGGACTGCTGGCTGTCGGGGGCGCTGTGACTGAAGCCGCCGCCGAGCTCCAGGTCGACGTAGCCGTGGAAGACGCTGCCGAGCATGCGAACGGCGTGCGTCTGGTCCGGTTCGGTCAGGTCGTAGCCGCGCAGGATCGCCCGGGTCATCTGCGCGTGCCGGACACCCGCGCTGCCGGCCGCCGTCTGCGCGTCGAGGCGCAGCCGGGCCGCCGCGTAGCGGCCCGGGTGGGCGCGGGCGTAGTCGCGGTAGACGTCGGCGAACGCGCGAAGGGCGTCCTTCCCGGCCCGCCCGGCGAGCGCCTCGGCGGCCAGGTCGGCCATTTCCTCCAGCGCCAGCAGGGCGATCCTCGTCCGCAGATCCTGGGAGCTCTTGACGTGCGAGTAGAGGCTGGCGACCTTCACGTCGAACCGTCTGGCCAGCGCCGAGACGGTCACCTGGTCGAAACCGACCTCGTCGGCCAGTTCGGCTCCCGCCCGGACCAGCCGTTCCGGAGTCAGTCCCGCTCGTGCCATCACCACTCCTTCACCTCACCGCCTGAGGCGATTATGTATTTGCCTAAGACCTTTAGGCAAATTAGCGTGCGGTGTATGAGACAGCTGAGTGAGCAAGAGATCCGTGGCGCGTTCGTGAACTGCACGAAGGGCGCCGCGAAGCGCCTGAGCGTCCCGCACGACCTGGACGCGCAGCCGTGGGCCGACCTGGACTACTTCGGCTGGCGGGACCCGCAGGCACCCGACCGCGCCTACCTGGTGACCGAACTGGACGGCCGCACGCTGGCCGTGGCCCTGCGCTGCCCGGGCCCGACCTCCGGGGCGACCCGGCGCAGCATGTGCAGGATCTGCCTGACCACGCACACCGGGGGCGTCTCGCTGATGGTCGCCGCGAAGGCGGGGAAGGCCGGGCAGCAGGGCAACTCCGTGGGCGCCTACCTCTGCTCCGACCTGGCCTGTTCGCTGTACGTGCGGGGCAAGCGGGACGCGGGCGTCGGCGGGCGCATACCGGAGTCGCTCACCCTGGAGGAGAAGATCGAGCGGACCGTGGCCAATCTCGCCGCGTTCCTCGCCAAGGTGACGGCCTGAGCCGGGACACGCAAGACCGGCACCCGGAAGCGGAGGCCCGGAGCCGGGACGTCCGCTACAGGACGACCCCTACGGGTAGACCAGCCCCACCCCGTGGGCCAACTGGGCGGCCGCGTGCCGGAAGAAGCGGTCCCGCTCCTCCACGACGCCCTTGAACTGCCCGAACACCTCGAACCCCACCAACCCGAACAGCTGCGCCCAGGCCGCGGCCATGGCGACGCCCACCTCCGGCGGGAGGCCGGGCACCAGTTCGTCGGCCATCCGCCGGGCCTCGGGCGCGAGTTCGGCGGGCACGGGCGTACGGGCCAGACCGCGTCGTTCGAACGCCTCCCGCAGGATGCCGATCAGCACCAGGGCGACCCGGGCGGCGGACGGGATCGTCGTCTCCGGCGCCGAGTAGCCGGGCACCGGCGAGCCGTAGATCAGCGCGTACTCGTGCGGGTGGGCCAGCGCCCAGCGGCGTACCGCCTCGCAGACGGCGACCCAGCGCTGCGCCGGAGCGGCGTCGTGGGCAGTGGCACGCGCGGCTTCCGCTGCTTCGCCCAGGGAGTCGTAGGCGTCGATGATCAGGGCGGTGAGCAGGTCGTCGCGACTCGGGAAGTAGCGGTAGAGCGCCGAGGAGACCATGCCGAGCTCGCGCGCGACGGCCCGCAGAGACAGCTTGGCCGCACCTTCGGCCGCGAGTTGTCTGCGCGCCTCGTCCTTGATGGCCGCAGTGACTTCCATCCTGGCCCGCGCACGGGCGCCCTGGGGGGTGGTCATGAGGAGCAGTCTGCCATGACTCAGAGCAGTGCACACGTTTTGGAGCAGCGATCGCACAGTAGCGCACCGATCGCAGGGCAGAGCACCGCCCACATGACAGAGCATCGCTCATAATAGAGAGCGCCGATCACAACACAGAGCGCCGCCCTCAACCCAGTGCGCCGCTCAGAAAAGAGAGCACTGCTCTTGCCAAGGAGCACCGCTCACCCCCACACTGATGTCAAGCGAGAGCACCGCTCTCTCAATCAAGTGGGGGTCACGCCATGTCGTCGTCACAGTCACAGCCGTCGTCCGAGCCGTACTACGCCAAGGCCAACCCGATGGCCGTCCGGATGAACAGCCTCGTCGGCTGGCTCGCCCGGCACGGAATCAGCTTCGCCGGCAGTGCGGAGCTGTCCGTGCGCGGCCGCAAGAGCGGCCGGATGCAGCGCGTCCCGGTCAACCCGCACATGTATGACGGCACCCAGTACCTGGTCTCGGCGCGCGGCAACTCCCAGTGGGTGCGGAACATGCGTGTGGCCGGCGGCGGGGAGCTCCGGGTCGGCCGTAAGGTGCGCGAGTTCACCGTGGCGGAGCTTCCCGACGCCGAGAAGCTGCCGGTGCTGCGCACCTACCTGGAGAGGTGGGGCTGGGAGGTCAAGCAGTACTTTCCCGGGGTGACGGCCGGATCCTCCGACGCGGAACTCCTCGCGGCCGGTGCCGACCACCCCGTCTTCCGGATCAGCGTCACGAAGTGACCGCGTCCTCGTCGGCCGTGTGCTCCGCGGCCTGCTGGTCCTCGGACGTGGCCTTGGCCGCCGACGACGGGTCGAAGGCCGTGAGGGCGCGCTGGGCCAGCGGATGGGAGCGGACGAGTTCACCCAGGGACGTCCGGCCCTGGGTGATCTCCTTGAACGCCCGCCAGGCCGGCCGGAACCCGGTCAACGCCGCGTGGAACAGGCCGGGACGGCGCTCGAACACCGCGAGCATGCTCTTGCCGACGCTCATCTCCACGCCGAGGCCCGCCTTGATGGCGAAGGCGTAGTTCAGCGCCTGGCGGCGGGTGTCCACGGCGTCATGGGCCTCGGCGATCCGCACCGCCCACTCCCCCGCGAGCCGCCCCGAGCGCAGCGCGAAGGAGATGCCCTCGCGGGTCCACGGCTCCAGGAGCCCCGCCGCGTCGCCGCACACGAGCACGCGGCCACGGGACAGCGGGGAGTCGTCGGCGCGGCAGCGGGTCAAGTGGCCCGAGGAGATGCTCGGTTCGAAACCGGCCAAGCCGAGCCGGGCGATGAAGTCCTCCAAGTAGCGCTTGGTGGCCGCGCCTTCGCCGCGCGCCGAGATCACCCCGACGGTCAGCGTGTCGTCCTTGGGGAAGACCCAGCCGTAACTGCCCGGCATCGGGCCCCAGTCGATGAGGACCCGGCCCCGCCAGTCCTCGGCGACCGTCTCCGGCACCGGGATCTCCGCCTCCAGGCCGAGGTCCACCTGGTCGACCTTCACCCCGACGTGCGCCCCTATCCTGCTGGCGCTGCCGTCGGCGCCGACCACCGCGCGGGCCAGCAGGGTCTCGCCGCCCTGGAGGACGACGGCGACCGTGCGCCGGTCCGGTACGGCCGAGCCGTGCTGCTCGACCCGCTGCACGGCGGCCCCGGTGCGCAGTTCGGCGCCCGCCTTCTGGGCGTGCTCGACCAGTTGCTGGTCGAACTCGGGCCGGTTGATCAGCCCGAACATCATCTGCTTGGAGCGGCGGGTGCGGGTGAACCGTCCGTTGTTGGAGAAGGTGACCGCGTGCACCCGGTCCTTGAGGGGCAGCTCGAAGCCGGGCGGCAGCGCGTCGCGGGAGGGACCGATGATGCCACCGCCGCAGGTCTTGTAGCGGGGCAGTTCGGCCTTCTCCAGCAACAGCACGCGCCGTCCCGCGACCGCCGCCGCGTAGGCGGCCGACGCGCCGGCGGGTCCCGCGCCCACCACGACGACGTCCCACACCCGCTGCGCGTCGTCCGCCTGCACGTCGTCCGCCGAAGAATTCTCGCCGCTCACGATGGTCCGCTGCTCCGATCAAGCCGTAGAAGCCGTATCAAGCCGTAGAGGTCGTATCAAGCTGTATCAAGCCGTGGGCCGGGCCCGTCCGTCCCTGTCCGTGGGCCGACACCTGTCACCTGTCCCCCCGCATCCTACGGCGGAGATCGCCGCAGGCCACTGTGGGAGGATCGGTGGACACACCAGTTCAACGTCGCACCCACGAGGAGCGTGCCCATGTCGTCCAATCCGGTCGCCGAGACCGTCGCCGCCCTGTTGCCCAGGGCCAAGGCGGAGCTCGCCGAGCTGGTGGCCTTCAAGTCGGTGGCGGACTTCACCCAGTTCCCGAAGAGCGAGAGCGAGGGGGCCGCGAACTGGGTGGCCGACGCGCTGCGCGCCGAGGACTTCCGGGACGTCGCCGTACTGGACACCCCGGACGGTACCCAGTCGGTGTACGGCTACCTGCCGGGTCCGGAGGGTGCCAAAACGGTCCTGCTGTACGCGCACTACGACGTGCAGCCGCCGCTGGACGAGGCCGCCTGGACGACCCCGCCGTTCGAGCTGACCGAGCGGAACGGCCGCTGGTACGGGCGTGGTGCCGCCGACTGCAAGGGCGGCCTGATCATGCACCTGCTGGCGCTGCGGGCGCTGAAGGCGAACGGCGGTGTGCCGGTCCACGTGAAGGTGATCGCCGAGGGTTCCGAGGAGATGGGCACCGGCGGCCTGGAGCGGTACGCCGAGCAGCACCCGGAACTGCTCGCGGCGGACACGATCGTCATCGGCGACACGGGCAACTTCCGCGTCGGGCTGCCGACCGTGACCACGACCCTGCGCGGCATGACGCTGGTCCGCGTCCAGATCGACACGCTCCAGGGCAGCCTGCACTCCGGGCAGTTCGGCGGCGCCGCCCCGGACGCCCTGGCCGCGCTGATCCGCGTGCTGGACTCGCTGCGCGCCGAGGACGGTTCGACGACGGTCGACGGGCTCACGCCGGAGTCGGGCTGGGAAGGTCTGGAGTACGACGAGGAGCAGTTCCGCAAGGACGCGAAGGTGCTGGACGGTGTCGGGCTGATCGGTGACGGTTCGGTCGCGGACCGCATCTGGGCGCGTCCGGCGGTCACGGTGCTCGGCATCGACTGCCCGCCGGTCGTCGGCGCCACCCCGTCGGTGCAGGCCGGCGCCCGCGCCCTGGTCAGCCTGCGGGTGCCGCCGGGCGTGGACGCGGCGGAGGCGAGCAAGCTGCTCCAGGCGCATCTGGAGGCGCACACGCCGTGGGGCGCGCGGGTGCGGACGGAGCCGGTCGGTCAGGGCCAGCCGTTCCGGGCCGACACCGCGAGCCCGGCCTACCAGGCGATGGCCGACGCGATGAAGGTGGCCTACCCGGGCGAGACCATGCAGTACGCCGGTCAGGGCGGCTCCATCCCGCTGTGCAACACCCTCGCGAGCCTCTACCCGCAGGCGGAGATCCTGCTCATCGGCCTGAGCGAGCCGGAGGCGCAGATCCACGCGGTCGACGAGAGCGTGTCCCCCGAGGAGCTGGAACGGCTGTCGGTGGCGGAGGCGCTGTTCCTGCGCAACTACGCGGCGGGCTGAGCCGCTCTGCCCTCGGCAGTGGACCCTCGTCTCCGGACGGGGGTCCACTGCGGGGTCGCGGCCGTCGGCGGACCGGGGTTCGGCGCCGGGCGGGAGTCGGCAGCGCCCGCGGAGCCGACGAACCGGGTGCCGGCGGGCCACTGTGCGGACTTGACGGCCCGTCAGGCAGTGTCAACCGACCGGGACGCCGGCCTCCAGATAGAGCGCGGCGCCGTGCTCACGGGCCCGCAGCGCCCAGCGCAGTCGTTCGTAGCGCACCGGCGGCAGCAGTTCGGCGGCCTCCTGCTCGGTGACGAAACGCCAGTCGCGCAGTTCCGGCCCCGGCAGCACCAGCCGGCCCGCCTCGGCGGAGTCCAGTCGGCCGCCGTCGAAGAGCAGCCGCAGTCCGCCGTAGCGGGGCGGCGTGGGCCGCTCCCAGTCGATGACCAGCAGGCCGGGCGTCTCCGCCAGCCGTATCCCGGTCTCCTCCTGGACCTCGCGGACACCCGCCTGCGCGGGAGCCTCGCCGGGCTCGACCACGCCGCCGGGGAACTCCCAGCCGGGCTTGTAGGTGGGATCGACGAGGAGGACGCGGTCGTGTTCGTCGAAGAGCAGGACGCCTGCGGCCACGGTCTCGGCGGTCGGTTCGGGCGTCTGCACGATGTCGCAGACCGCGGCCTCGCCCCCGTCCACCGCCGCCGCGATCCGCACCGCCGTCTCGTACGGCGTGAGTTCGCTGGTGTCGACGAGATGGGCGTCGGCGCTGATCCAGGAGGCGAGGGCGGCGCGGTAGGGCTCGATCCGGTCGTACGACCACTGGCGGACCCGCATCTCGCCGTCGGGGAGGTCGGGCGGGATCTCCCGCCCGGCTATTCGCGCACGCAGGATCGTTTCAGCCGGGGCGACGCACACATGGCGGACAGGTATGCGGCGGGCGGCGAGGCCGCCGAAGATCTCGTCCCGGTACTCCTGGCGCAGCAACGTCATCGGAACCACCAGGGTTCCGCCCAGCTCGGCGAGCATCGCGGCCGCCGTGTCGATCACCAGCCGGCGCCAGATCGGCAGGTCCTGGAAGTCGCCGGCCTCGGCGAGGCGCTTGGCCGGCAGCAGGTGCGTCAGCGTCGCGCCGATGACCTCGGGGTCGAAGAGCGTGCTGTTCGGGATCAGTTCGATCAGTTCACGTGCGGTGGTGGTCTTCCCCGCACCGAACGCGCCGTTGACCCAGACGATCACGGACTCCCCCTCTTCTGTTCGGCCCCCTGTGGCTTGCCCGCTCCACACTGCCACGGAAACCAGTTCCCGTTGAGGGTGCGCATGACGCAGGGCCGGTGTCCCTCCGCGGAACACCGGCCCCCCTGGTCGCCCCCGCCGCGCCGGCTACTCCTGCCCCAGGAAGTCCGGGTCGACGTGGAAGCTGTCCTGGCTCACCCCGGGGTCGACGTGTTCCAGGGTGTCCGAGACGTTCAGGTCGCCGAGCGAGCCGTTGTCGGCCGAGTGGGACGGGGTGATGGCGGCCACGACGAATCCGGTGGCCAGGCTGGCGATGGCGAGCATGCTGCGCTTCTTCATGCCCGTTTCAACTGCGCGTGGCTCGAGGAGTCACGGGCGGCCCCGCGAGCGGAGCAACGAGCAGCCCCCGGAGGCGGCACGCGTCACGGGCCGAACGATCTCCACCGAACTCTTTCCAACAGAGTCGATCACGTCCTACCGTAATCGCGCAGAATGATCAGACGTCGCGCATGAATCAGGCGTCACAGAATGATCAGGCGTCACCGAGCAGCCCGGTCGGCTGGACCTGAACACCGGCCGACCGGGCTCGACGCCGCCGCCACCCGGCGCCGCGAGCGGCTCAGACCCCGGCCGCGGTCGCGTCCGGCCTGCGGGCCAGCGCGGCAGCGGCGGCACCCACCAGGCCCGCGTCCGTGCCCATCTGGGCGGGCACGACGGTCAGGCGCTGGACGAAGGAGAGCGTCGCGTAGTCGGTGAGCGCCTTGCGCAGCGGCGTGAGGAGGATGTCCCCCGCCTTGCCCACCCCTCCGCCGATGACCGCGATGTCGATCTCGACCAGGGTCGCGGTGGCCGCGATCCCCGCCGCCAGCGCCTGCGCGGCCCGCTCGAAGGACGCCACGGCGACCGGGTCGCCGGCCCGGGCGGCGGCCGCCACGGCCGCCGCCGAGGTGTCACCGTCGGGACCGGGCCGCCAGCCGCCCTCGAGCGCGCGGCGGGCGATGTTCGGGCCGCTCGCGATCCGTTCGACGCAGCCGCGTGATCCGCAGGGGCAGGGGTCGCCGTCGAGGTCGACACTGATGTGGCCGATGTGACCGGCGTTGCCGGTGGGTCCCGGGTGCAGCTTGCCGCCGAGCACCAGGCCGCCGCCGACACCCGTCGACACCACCATGCACAGGGCGTTGTCGTGGCCGCGGGCCGCGCCCTGCCAGTGTTCGGCGGCCGTGATGGCGACTCCGTCGCCGATCAGCTCGACCGGCAGCCCCCCGGTGGCCGCGCGCACCCGCTCGACGAGCGGATAGTCCCGCCAGCCCGGCACGTTGACCGGGCTCACGGTGCCGGCGGAGGCGTCCACCGGGCCCGCGCTGCCGATCCCGAGCGAGCCGGCCCGCTCCCACAAGGGTGAACCGGCGAGTTCGCCGACCACCTCCTCGACGGCCCCCATGACCGTGTCGCCGTCCTGCTGGGCGGGCGTCGCGCGCTGGGCCCGCGCCTGGATCCGTCCGTGGCCGTCCACCAGCGCGCCGGCGATCTTGGTGCCGCCGATGTCGAGGGCCGCCACGAGGTCGGTGTGCATCAGAGTCAGATCTCCCCGTCAACCATGAGTAGCCGAGTAAAGAACAGGCCGGTCAAGCGGTGGGGGCGCAGGCCGGAGATTGCGGTGGACAGTCTCCCTTGCATCTGACAACGTTGTCCAGGCTCTATGCTCGAGGCCACATCCTCATACAAACGCATGAGCTTGTGTATCCCTGATACAAACCTTGAGCCAGGACACCGACCCGTGAGCCCCGTGCTTCCCGTGGACGACAGGACAGGACGCCGTATCGTGCCCGAGACCTCCCGCCGCGCAGAACGTCTTCCCGGCTCCCGCTATGGGACCCGGCCGACGATGAAGGACGTGGCGGCGCGGGCCGGCGTGGGACTGAAGACGGTGTCCCGGGTGGTCAACGGCGAGCCCGGGGTGACCCCGGACACCGAGCGCCGGGTCCAGGAGGCGATCGACGCCCTCGGCTTCCGACGCAACGACAGCGCGCGGGTGCTGCGCAAGGGCCGTACCGCGAGCATCGGTCTCGTCCTGGAGGACCTCGCCGACCCGTTCTACGGCCCGCTGAGCCGCGCGGTGGAGGAAGTGGCCCGCGCGCACGGGGCCTTGCTCATCAACGGCTCCAGCGCCGAGGACCCGGACCGCGAGCAGGAGCTGGCCCTCGCGCTGTGCGCGCGGCGGGTGGACGGTCTGGTGGTGATCCCCGCCGGGGACGACCACCGGTACCTGGAGCCGGAGATCAGGGCGGGCGTGGCGACGGTGTTCGTGGACCGTCCGGCCGGGAAGATCGACGCCGACGTGGTGCTCTCCGACAACTACGGCGGCGCCCGGGACGGGGTCGCCCATCTGATCGCGCACGGCCACCGGCGGATCGGGTTCATCGGGGACATGCCCCGGATCCACACCGCGGCCGAGCGGCTGCGCGGTTACCGGGCCGCGATGGAGGACGCCGGGATACCCGTCGAGGAATCGTGGACCTCGCTCGGGGTGACGGATCCGGAGCGGGTGCGCCGGGCCGCCGAGGAGATGCTGTCCGGGGCCGCCCCGGTCACCGCGATCTTCGCGGGCAACAACCGGGTGACGGTCACCGTGATCCGGGTGCTGGCGGAACTGTCCCGCCCGGTCGCCCTCATCGGCTTCGACGACATCGAGCTCGCCGATCTGCTGCGTCCCGGCATCACGGTCGTGGCCCAGGACTCGGCGCTGCTCGGCCGGACCGCCGCGGAGCGGCTCTTCCGCCAGCTGGACGGCACGCTCATGGCGCCGGAGCGGATCGAGCTGCCGACCCGGTTGATCACCCGTGGCTCGGGCGAGCTGCCCCCGGCGGACTGAGCCGCGCATGACGGGCCGCACGCTCGCGGAACTCGGCCTCGACAGGGCGCCGCGCGACCATCCGCTGAGCTACCCGGGCGGCTGGCCGGCGGACTCCGGACTCCTCGACGGCGACCGGCTGTTGCCCCTGGACCGACTGGTGCACGACGACGGACGGGTGCCGGTGCTCGCGGTCGGCTCCAACGCCTGCCCCGCCCAACTCCAGCACAAGATGGCCGAGTTCGGGGTCGCCGGGCCGATTCCCATGGTGCGTGCCCGGGTGACCGGCCTCGCGGTGGGCGTCTCCGCGCACGTCAGTCGCCTCGGCTACGTCTCGGCGTCGCCCTTCCGATCCAGGGCGGCGGTGCGCGAGTTGTTCGTCGTGTGGCTGGACGGACGGCAGCTGGAGGTGATCGACGCGAGCGAGGGCGTGCCGCTGCCGGACGGCAACTTCCAACGGGCCTGGCTGCCCGCCCCGGCCGTCCGCGTCGGCCTCGCGGAGGGCGCCACGCTCCCGGGCGTCCACGCCTACGTCAACCGCCACGGCGTACTCCACGACGGCACCGGCGCTCCCCGGCATCACCCCGGCCAGCGCCCTCTCCTCACCGAACTCCTCGCCGGTTCCGCCGAGTTGCGGCAGCTGTTCGGGAGCACGCCCGAGGAGTTCTGCGCACGGGCGCGGGCCGACTCCGCGCTGTGCCGACGGGGTACCCGGCTGTTCGCCGAGCGGAACTGGACGGTCGCGTCGGGCCTGGAACGGTATGTGGACGATCAGCAGACGGGGAGTCCGGGGAGCGGCTCGTCGTTGTCGCCGCCCGCGATGTAGACGTCGCTGATGTACACACCGGTGTTGCCGCTGTCGTCGTCGGTCTCGGCCCACCAGACGTTCGTCCACCGGCCGTGCGTCGCGCGGCGGCCGAGGTCGGCCTGGCAGAAGAACGCGTGGGAGCCCGGGTGGACCTTGCCGACCACGTCGCCCGAGGTGGAGTAGGACTTGGCGGCGCTCCGTACCTCGCAGGTGTAGGTGCCGCTCCCGGTGGCCTGGCAGGCCGGGGTGACCGTGGCGGAGGGGGTGGAGGTGGCGGCCGCGGTGCCCGAACTCGCCGACGGGCCGGGGCCGGAGACGTTCGACGACGGGGCCGAGGCGGACGGGTGGGACGACGCCTTGCCGTCCTTGGGGTGGAGGGCGCCGCCGGTCGGGGCGGTGGTGGTCTCCTCGCCCTGCCCCACGGGGTCCGGATCGGCCGAGTGCCCGCTCCCGGCACCGCGGACACTCGCCGAGGCACCGGCCGGGGCCGAGAAGGGCGGGGCCGCGTCCGGCTTCACCGGGTGCCCCTCGTCGTTCAGGAGGGCGATGGTCAGTCCGAGGGTGGCGAGGACGACGACGACGGCGATCGTGGCGAGCCGTCCGGCCCGGCGGCCCGGCCGACGGTCTCCGCGGCGCCCCGGGGGCGGCGGGGCGGGTCTCGACCGGCCGTCGGGACCGGGGCGCCCCGGCGCGCGCCCTAAGCCGCGCGCGGCCTCCTGCCCGACCGCCTGCCCGTCCACCGCGGGAGCGTCGCCGGGCCACGTCTCGGCCGCCGCTTCTCCGCCCGTCTCAACGTCCCCGACAGGCACGCCGCCCGCCACCACACCGCCCGACCGCCCCTCGAGCGCCCCACCGCCGACCACCTCGGCCTCACCCGACCGCCCCTCGACCGCTGCGGCGTCGGCCCCCTCGGCCACCCCACCGCCGACCACCTCGGCCTCACCCGACCGCCCCTCGACCGCTGCGGCGTCGGCCCCCTCGGCCACCCCACCGCCGACCACCTCGGCCTCAC